>SCQZ01000191.1 GCA_004299665.1 Jatrophihabitans sp. | reverse complement strand
GCCGCGTCGTGCGAGCGCCTGCGCGCCCTCCTGCTCGGCGAGGCGGCGGCGCACCTCGGTGTCGACGAGCCGCTCGAACCGCGCGACGCGGTCGGCGACGGTGGCCCGCGCGAGGCTCTCGGCGCTCGGCGCGGCCGGTGAACCGGCGAGGAACGAGGCGAGCAGGCTCGAGAGGAGGGTCTGCGGTGAGAGCCTGTCGAGCGTCGTGACCCGCGACCAGGTCGGGGCCGTGGCGCCGGGCAACCGGCCGAGGTTGCCCACGGCGTCTCGCGCCAGCAGGGCGGCCGCCGCGTCGTCGCCGTCCCGGAGGTAGTGCCACAGCCGTTCCCGCAGCCGCGCGCGGCCGGGGTCGTCGACCGCCCACGGCGGCGGTGCAGCGCGCTCCTGCTCGCCGGGTCCGCTCGCACCCGCCCCCAGCACCGCGGGGAAGAACAGGTCGAACGTCGCATCGAATGCGGACCGGTCCTGAGCGCGTTTCACCAGCGTCGCCGCGTACACCTCCCGCAGCACCGCCCGGTCGCGCACCCCCGCCACCGCCACCGCGGATGCGGCATCGAGCCCCTCGCTCAGCGAGACCCGCAGCCCGCCCTCGCGCAGCGCGGTGACGAAGGACAGGTGCCGGTCAAGGAGCGTCAAGCCGGAGCTCCGTGACGGCCCGCCGCTGGTCCCCGACGTGCTTGAGGACGACGCCGAGGGTGGCGCGCATCGTGGCCGCGTCCAGCCGGCCGGCGTCCAGGGCGAGCACGGTGCGGGCCCAGTCGATGCTCTCCGCGATCGACGGCGCCTTCTTCAGCTCCAGGCCCCGCAGCGCCGCCGCGGCGCGCGCCACCTCCTCGGCCAGCGCGGGCGCGATCCCCGGCACGCGGGCGAGCACGATGTCCCGTTCCCGCTCGGGCGTCGGGTAGTCCAGGTGCAGGTAGAGGCAGCGGCGCCGCAGCGCCTCCGACAGCTCGCGCGTGGCGTTCGAGGTGACGACGACGAACGGGCGGCGGGTGGCGGCGATGGTGCCCATCTCCGGGACCGTCACCTGGAACTCGGCGAGCACCTCGAGCAGCAGCGCCTCGACCTCGACATCGGTCTTGTCGGCCTCGTCGATGAGCAGGACCGTCGCGTCGTCGCGGCGGATGGCGCGCAACAGCGGACGGGCGAGCAGGAACTCCTCGGTGAAGATCTCGTCGTGCGTCTGCTGCCAGCCCTCGTGCTCGCCGGATGCCGCGCCCGCCTGGATGCGCAGCAACTGCTTCTTGTAGTTCCACTCGTACAGCGCGCGGGCCTCGTCCAGGCCCTCGTAGCACTGCAGCCGGAGCAACTCGGCGCCGCTCGCCGCGGCGACCGCCTTGGCCAGCTCGGTCTTCCCGACGCCGGCCGGCCCCTCGACCAGCACCGGCCGTTCCAGCGTGGCGGCGAGGTACACCGTCGTGGCGGTGGCCAGGTCGGCGAGGTACCCGACGCCGGCCAGTTGCGCGAGGACCTCGGCCGGGGAGCTGAACACGGCCCCACGATGCCAGATCGGCGACCCCGGCGGACCGGCCGGGCGCGCTCAGATCGCCTTGGCGCGGCCGGCCCAGGCGGCGTCGCGCAGCCGGCGCTTGTACAGCTTGCCGTTGTCGTCACGGGGCAGTTCGGCGGCGTACTCGATGGTCCTCGGCAGCTTGTACCCGGCCAGCCGGGCGGCCGCGAAGGCCCGGATGTCCGCCGTCAGCTCGTCCGACGGCTCGATCCCGGCCTCCGGCTGGACCACGGCCGCGATCGCCTCGCCCCACTGCTCGTCCGGCACCCCGAAGACCGCGACGTCGGCCACCGCCGGGTGCATGACCAGTTCGGCCTCGATCTCGGCGGGGTAGACGTTTACCCCGCCGGAGATGATCAGGTCGGCCTTGCGGTCGCAGAGGAACAGGTACCCGTCCTCGTC
>SCQZ01000190.1 GCA_004299665.1 Jatrophihabitans sp. | reverse complement strand
CGCGCCGCTCGCGTTGCTCGGCCGCGCGGTCGCCGGGCTGTGGCGCGCGCTGGCCCTGCTGGTCGGCAAGCTGGCCCGGGCCGTCGGGCGCAACGCGGCGACCGCGCGCGAGCTGGATGCCGAGCACCGTCGCGACGGCGTCGCGCTGGGCGTCCTCGCGGTCGGGCTGGTCGCCGCCATGGGGATCTGGTTCGACGCCGCCGGGCCGGTGGGGCGTGCGCTGACGGCGCTGTGTCGCTGGCTGGCCGGCAACGGTGCCCTGCTGCTGCCGGTGCTGCTGCTCACCGCCGCGGCCCATATGCTGCGCCAGGCACCGCAGCCGCAGTCGCGGGGGCGGACCGTCGTCGGGTCGACGGCCCTGACCCTGTCGGTGCTGGGGCTGCTGGACCTGTGGGTCGGATCCCCGGGCGCGGCGGCGCGCGAGCATGCCGGCGGCGCGATCGGTGCGCTGGCAGCGGGCCCACTGGCCTCAGGGGTGTCGGCGGCCATCGCCGTACCGATCCTGCTGATAGTCGGGATCTTCGGCATCCTCGTGGTCACCGCGACGCCGGTCAGCACGCTGGTCGCGTTCGTCGGCGAGCTGGTGCACCGGCCGGCCCGGGAGGACGATCCCGATCCGGAGCCGACGGCGGCGCCGCGGCGGCGGCGGCAGGGCGCCGACGCCGACGAGCGGACCGAGGACATGTCCGGACTGGTGGCGCAGGCCGTCGATCGGGCCGAGGCGGAGCTGGCCGACCGCGCCGTGCCGCGACCCCGCAGACCCCGCAGGCCCCGGGCCGAGCCGGAGCCGGTACCCGTCACGGCGCCGGTGCAGCTCGAGCTGTCCGGCGGCGGCGCCTACACGTTGCCCTCGCTGGAGATCCTCGGCCACGGCAGCCCGCACCTGCAGCACACCCGGGCCAACGACGAGGTGATCGCCGCGCTGACCCAGGTCTTCGCGGAGTTCGAGATCGACTGCGCGGTGACCGGCTTCAACCGCGGGCCCACCGTGACCCGCTACGAGGTCGAACTCGGCCCGGGCGTGAAGGTCGAGCGGATCACCAACCTCACGCGCAACATCGCCTATGCGGTCAAGAGCGCGGACGTGCGCATCCTGTCGCCGATCCCGGGCAAGAGTGCCGTCGGCGTGGAGATCCCGAACGCGGATCCGGAGATCGTGCTGCTGGGCGATGTGCTGCGCTCCGCCGCGGCGCAGCGCGATCACCACCCGATGCTGGTGGCCCTCGGCAAGGACGTCGAGGGTGGCTTCATCGTGGCGAACCTGACCAAGATGCCGCACCTGCTGGTGGCGGGGGCGACCGGGGCGGGCAAGTCCAGTTGCATCAACACCTTGATCCTCTCGATCCTCGCGCGCGCCACCCCGGAGCAGGTGCGCATGGTGCTCATCGATCCCAAGAGGGTGGAGTTCGCCGCGTACCAGGGCATCCCGCACCTGGTGACCCCGGTGATCACCAGCCCCAAGAAGGCCGCCGACGCGCTGGGCTGGGTGGTCCGCGAGATGGACATGCGCTACGAGGACATGGAGCACTCGGGCGTGCGGCACATCGACGACTTCAACAAGAAGGTCCGCAACGGCGACCTGGTCCCTCCGCCCGGATCCGAACGCGTCTACACG
The DNA here is from genome assembly GCA_004299665.1 of Jatrophihabitans sp. Classification (GTDB taxonomy): domain Bacteria; phylum Actinomycetota; class Actinomycetes; order Mycobacteriales; family Jatrophihabitantaceae; genus FW021-bin43. The sequence continues at coordinate 3,173 of SCQZ01000190.1, read as the reverse complement.
CCGTACCCGTACCTGCTCGTCATCGTCGACGAACTCGCCGACCTGATGATGATCGCGCCCCGGGACGTCGAGGACGCGATCGTGCGGATCACGCAACTGGCCCGCGCGGCGGGGATCCACCTGGTGATCGCCACGCAGCGCCCGTCCGTCGACGTCGTCACGGGACTGATCAAGGCGAACGTCCCGTCACGGCTGGGGTTCAAGACGTCCTCCGTCACGGACTCGCGGGTGATCCTGGACCAGCCGGGCGCAGAGAAGCTGCTCGGCAAGGGCGACGCCCTCTTCCTGCCGATGGGCGCCTCCAAGCCCGCCCGGATGCAGGGTGCGTTCGTCACCGATCCGGAGATCCACGGCATCGTCGCCCACTGCACGACACAACTCGGGCCCAGCTACCGCGAGGACGTGACCGCGCCGCAGGCTGCGAAGAAGGAGATCGACGAGGAGATCGGCGACGACCTGGACCTGTTCCTGTCCGCGGTCGAACTGGTCGTCTCGACGCAGTTCGGATCGACATCGATGCTGCAGCGCAAGCTGCGGGTCGGCTTCGCCAAGGCGGGGCGGCTGATGGATCTCATGGAGTCGCGGGGAATCGTCGGCCCGTCCGAGGGATCCAAGGCCCGCGAGGTGCTGGTGCTGCCGGACGAGCTGTCGGGGCTGCTGTACACGCTGCGCAACGGCGGCAGCGCGGACGACCTGGTCACCTCCGACGACGAGGACTACCCGTCGGAGGACTACCCGTCAGAGGGTTATGCGCCGGGCTCAGACGACGACGGGGATGCCGACGACTGAGCCCGTGCGCCGGCTACCGGCGCCGGTGGCGCGCGACGTAGAACAGCCGCCGCAGCGTGAACGGCGCGCGTTGCTGCAGGCGCACCGGCCCGCGGTGCCGGCCCGGGTACTCCCCGGCTCCCGGAGCCAGCTCCGGGGCCGACGTCCAACCGCCGACGCTGATCGGATCCGCTGTCGTCATGCCCGTCACCTCCGCGTCGAACGTAACGGGTGGGGCGCAAGTGACCGGTGAGGCGCGCCGTCAGAGTTGCATCAACATCCGCGTGTTGCCGAGCGTGTTCGGCTTGACGTACTCGAGCCCGAGGAACTCGGCCACCCCCGGGTCGTACGAGCGCCGCAGTGCGGAGTACGTGTCCTGATCGACCGGCGCCTCGTCGATCACCGTGAAGCCGTGGCGCGCGAAGAAGGCGGTGTGGAAGGTCAGCGCGACCAGGCGCGACAGCCCAAGGTCGCGGGCGGTGCCGATCAGCCCGTCGAGCAGCGCCGCGCCGATGCGCCGGTTGCGGTGGTCGGGACGCACCGCGAGCGTGCGGACCTCCCCGATGTCGGACCACATGACGTGCAGGGCCCCGCAGCCGACCAGTTCGCCGTCCTGCTCGGCGACGAGGAACTCCTGCAGGTCCTCGTAGAGGTCCACGTATTCCTTGGGCAGCAGTCGCTGCCCGGACCCGGCGTAGATGTCGACGATGGACTTCATCGCCGGGACGTCCGGGGTGCGGGCGCGGCGGACGACGACAGGGCGGGGAGCGGCCACGGGTGCACGCTAGTGCGGTGCCGCCGGCCCTCAGGCCAGGGGGCCCGCGCCGAATGCGGTCGTGATCGCCGCGTGGTCGTGTGCCGGCAGCACGAGGACGTCGGAGGGCAGCCGGGACAGGCGCACGACCGTCCGGTAGGCGGCGTCGGGGTCGGCGTCCGCGAGCCGCGCCAGCGCCGAGCGCTGCCGGACCAGGCGTACCTGCGCCAGGTTCCACACCGCGTCGCCGGCGAGCAGGATCCGCCGGCCGGACCGCAGCGCGAGCAGGACGCCGCAGTGCCCGGGGGTGTGGCCGGACAGGTCGCAGAGCACCACGCTGCCGTCGCCGGGCTGCCGGCGCGCGTCGACGAGCGGGACCTGGCACTGGTCGGGGCGGGCGAGCCCCGAGACATGGTCCCAATGGACGTGGGTGAGCAGGGCGAACTGCAGCGCCTGCGGGTCGAAGCCCGCCGCCGCGATCGCCGCGGCGACGCCGAGCTGCGGTGGCGGCCCGGCGGTCAGGCTGCGCACCAGCGCCGGCAGGTCCGCCAGGTGGCGGGTGTGGGCGTCGGCGCACATACCCGCGTCGACCAGGAAGGTCCCCGACGGGTGCTCGACCAGGAAGGCGCCGATCGCCATGCGGGTCGTCGGCGGCGTCAGCTGGCCCTCCACGACGGCGGCGGTCGGCGCGTCCCACTCGTTCTGCAGCAGCGCGTGCACCCGGACTCCGGCCGTGGCCACCGGCAGGTCGGCGAGGTGCACGTCGGCCAGGTCGGCACCGGTCGGCCGGCGCGGCCGCACCAGCCCCGACGCGGCGGCCGGCAGCGTGCGCGCGATCCGTTCGAGGTAGGCGCGGGCGTCGCTCACGCGCGCAACGCTAGTGGTCGCCCGTGGGCGGGCAACGACGGCCGGAGCGCAGGTAGCCTGCAGATGTGTCGCCACCGCCCCGATCCGTGACCGTGGTGACGCTCGGCTGCGCCCGCAACGAGGTGGACTCCGAGGAACTCGCCGGGCGCCTCGGGGCCGCCGGCTGGACCGTCGGTCCCGCCGGCGACGGTCCAGCGCCGGACGTCGTGCTCGTGAACACCTGCGGCTTCATCGACGCGGCCAAGAAGGACTCGATCGACACCGTCCTGGCAGCGGCCGACACCGGCGCGAAGGTGGTGGCGGTCGGCTGCCTGGCCGAGCGCTACGGTGCCGAACTCGCCGACGCCCTGCCCGAGGCGACGGTGCTCGGCTTCGACTCGTACGCCGACATCGGGGCCCGGCTGGACGACGTGCGCGCCGGGCGGCCGGTCCGTCCCCACGTCCCGCGCGACCGCCGCACGCTGCTGCCGGTGGCGCCGGCGCGCCGGCCCGCCGCGGCCGGCGCCGTCGCGATCCCCGGCCACGCCTGGTTGCCCTCCGGGTCCGTGCGCACGCGGCTGGACGACGCGCCCACCGCGTACCTCAAGCTCGCCTCCGGCTGTGACCGGCGCTGCTCGTTCTGCGCCATCCCCTCCTTCCGCGGCTCGTTCGTCTCCCGGCCGCCCGATGAGGTGCTGGCCGAGGCGCGCTGGCTGGCCGGCACCGGCGCGCGCGAACTCGTGCTCGTCAGCGAGAACTCGACGTCCTACGGCAAGGACCTGGGCGAGCACCGCGCGCTGGAGCG
>SCQZ01000189.1 GCA_004299665.1 Jatrophihabitans sp. | reverse complement strand
CCCGAGCAGGATGTGCTCGGTGCCGATGTAGTTGTGGTTGAGCATCCGGGCCTCTTCCTGGGCCAGGACGACGACGCGGCGTGCGCGGTCTGTGAACCGTTCGAACATGGTCTTGGCTGCTCCTTCCGCGCCCTAGCTGTATCGGCTCCCGTACCCGTCGACTGTAGTCCTGCGCGACGACGGAGATGCCCGGCCGGAGGGGCCGTAGGGCACGTTACGTGCTCACAACGTGGGCCGGGCGCCGCGAATGCCCACCGGGTGTTCGCCGTGAGCGGACACCCCCGGACACCCCCGGGTGCTTCCCCGCCCGTGTGACCAGAACTCCGGCGGCGAAGTGGTCCGGCGGGCGGGGAAGCCGGCCCGGGGTCCCGGCCCGGGGTCCCGACCGGGGGCCCCGGGGCCGTCAGGCGGGCAGCGTGCCCGGATACCCGGGGTCCGTGCCCCGGTGGACGATCCGGTTGGCGCCGTCGACGAGCACCACCCGCGGCTCGTACGCCTTGGCATCGGCGTCGGGCATCGCGGCGTAGCTCATGACGATGACCAGGTCCCCCACGTGGACCAGGTGCGCCGCCGCCCCGTTGATGCCGATGACCCCCGACCCGCGCTCGCCCTCGATGACGTACGTCTCGAGGCGGGCGCCGTTGGTGATGTCGACCACCGCCACCTGCTCGCCGGGGAGCAGGTCGGCAGCGTCCAGCAGGTCGGCGTCGATGGTGATCGACCCCACGTAGTGCAGGTCGGCCTGGGTCACGGTCGCACGGTGGATCTTGCTCTTGAACATCGTGCGGTACATGCCTGACATGCACGTCAGGGTAGGTTCCGTCCGGGCGCCGTCCGCCTCGTGGTGAGGAGCACCACAGGCCCGCGGCGCAGCGCTCAGTGGCTGGCCTGGTATGCCTCGAGGATCGCCGCCGGGATGCGCCCCTTCTCCCCGACCTTGTGGCCGTTCTTGCGCGCCCACTTGCGGATGTCCTGCGTCTGCGACCGGTCGGCGCGGGTGGCGGCGCGACCCGCACGGCGCCCGCCGGGCGCCACGGAGCGTCCGGCACGGCGCGCGCCGGCGACGTAGGCGGCGAGCGCGTCGCGCAGTTTGGCCGCGTTCTTCGCCGACAGGTCGATCTCGTAGTTCGCACCGTCCAGCGCGAAACTCACCGTTTCGTCCGCCGGTCCGCCATTGAGATCGTCCTCCAGTTGGACGATGTGGCGCTGCACCATGGGCCGATTTCCTTTCAGAGTACCTGTCATCGGTCCCCCGACCAGCCAATGCTAGCGTGCGCGCAAATCAATTGGCGAATCGGCGCGGCACCCTCATTCGGGTTTGAGAAGCGGGAACAGAATGGTCTCCCTAATACCACGCCCGGTGAGCAGCATGATGAGGCGGTCCACCCCCATTCCCATTCCTCCGGTCGGGGGCATGCCGTATTCCAGGGCCCGCAGGAAATCCTCGTCCAGTTCCATCGCCTCCGGATCGCCCTTCGCCGCGGCGAGCGACTGCTCGACGAGCCGGCGCCGCTGCTCGACGGGATCGACCAGTTCGCTGTAGGCAGGCGCGATCTCCATGCCGCCGATGATGAGGTCCCACGCCTCCGTCAGCCGCGGATCGTCACGGTGCGGGCGGGCCAGCGGCCGCACCGCGACCGGGTAGTCGCGCACGAATGTCGGCTGGATCAGCGTGTGCTCGACGAGCTTCTCGTACAGTTCCAGGACGATGTCACCGGCGCCCCAATCGTCGCGCAGGGCCACGCCGAGGCGTTCGGCGTGCCGGCGCAGTTCGGCGACGCCGGTATCGGGATCGACCTGCTCGCCGACGGCTTCGGACACGACCTCGTGCAGGGTCGCGCTGCGCCATTGACCGGTCAGGTCGATTTCGGTGCCGTCGGCCGTAATCGGCGTCCTGACTTCGGCCGACGCTGCGGCGTCCAGGACGAGCGTGCGGGTCAATTCGGCCATCGTGTCGTAGTCGCCGTATGCCTGGTAGGCCTCCAGGAGCGTGTATTCCGGGGAATGGGAGGAATCGACGCCCTCGTTACGGAATGCCGGCCCGATCTCGTACACCCGCGGGATGCCCCCGACGATGCAGCGCTTGAGGTACAACTCGGTGGCGATCCGCAGCGACATGTCCAGGTCGAAGGCGTTCAGGTGTGTGTGGAACGGCCGTGCGGCGGCCCCGCCGTGCACGATCTGCAGCACCGGCGTGGTGACCTCCAGGTAGCCGAGACGGTGGAAGGTCTCCCGCAGCGAGCGCAGCACCGCGGCGCGGGTGCGCACCATCTCGCGCGCGTCCGGCCGGACGATCAGGTCGACGTAGCGCTGCCGGACCCGCGTCTCCTCCGACAGCGGCTTGTGCGCCACCGGCAGGGGGCGCAGCGCCTTCGCGGTGGTCTGCCACGCGTCGGCGAGCACGGACAGCTCCCCGCGGCGCGAGGAGATCACCTCGCCCCGTACGAACACGAGGTCTCCCAGGTCGACGTCGGCCTTCCACGCCGCGAGCGAAGCCGGCCCGACCCGGTCGAGGGAGATCATGACCTGGAGTTCGACGCCGTCCTCGCGCAGCGTCGCGAAGCACAGCTTGCCGGTGTTGCGCACGAAGATGACCCGCCCGGTCACCCCCACGCGTGCGCCGGTCGCGGTGTCCGGGGGCAGGTCGGGATGGGCCGCGCGGACCTCGGCCAGGGTGTGCGTGCGCGCAACCCCCACCGGGTACAGCGCGGCGCCGGCCGTCATCAGGCGGTCGTGCTTGCCGCGCCGGATGCGCAACTGCTCGGGCAGGTCCTCGCGGTCCTCCTCCACGGCATCGGCGGCGCCGGTGGCGGTGTCGGGGTCCCCGCGAAGGCGCGGAGCTTCGTGGGGTGTCCTCACGGACGGCAAGCCTAACGACGCGGCACCTGACGAAAGTCACCGGCAAAAGGCCACTGTGCCCACTGGGACCGGTCCCGCCGGTCCGGGAGGCTGGACGGCATGACGACCACGACCGCGTCACCCACGACGGGGATCTCGATCGCGGGGCTGACCAAGACCTTCCGCACGCCCCAGGGGCCGGTACACGCGGTCCGCGGCATCGACGTGTCCGTCCTCCCGGGGGAGACGGTCGCCCTGCTCGGCCCGAACGGCGCCGGGAAGTCCACGACCATCGACATGCTGCTGGGGCTGCAGACCCCCGACGCCGGCCGCGTGTCCGTCTTCGGGAGGACCCCCAGGGAGGCGATCGCGGCGGGCGCCGTGGGCGCGATGCTGCAGACCGGCGGCCTGCCGCAGGGGCTGTCCGTCCGGGAACTCGTCATGATGATGGCGTCGCTGTACCCGCACCCGCTGGCGGTCGACGAGGTGCTCGAGATCGCGGGCGTGACCGAGGTGGCCGGCCAGCGCACGAACAAGCTGTCCGGCGGCCAGACCCAGCGCGTGCGCGCCGCCATCGCCCTGATCTCCAACCCCGACCTGCTCGTGCTCGACGAGCCGACCGTCGCGATGGACGTCGAGACCCGTCACGCGTTCTGGCGCTTCATACGCGGGTTCGCCACCGCGGGCCGGACCGTGGTGTTCGCCACCCACTACCTGGAGGAGGCCGACAGCTTCGCCGACCGGATCGTCCTCATGGCACGCGGCGCGGTGATAGCGGACGGCCCGACCACCGAGATCAAGGCGACGGTCGGCCTGCGCACCATCCGCGCGATCCTGCCCGGCGCGGCGGCCGACGACCTGGCCCGGTTGCCCGGCGTCAAGACCGTCGACCTGCGCGGCGAGGCCGTGGTGCTGCACTGCACCGACTCGGACGCCGCGATCAAGGCATTGATCGGCGGCTACCCGCAGGCGCGCGACTTCGAGATCCTCGGCGCCGGCCTGGAGGAGGCATTCCTGGCGCTGACCGGCGATCAGGCCGACGACACCCGGGAAGGGGTCCACGCGTGAACGCCACCTACCTGCGGCTCGAGGCACTGCGGGTCTTCCGCAACAAGCAGATC
>SCQZ01000018.1 GCA_004299665.1 Jatrophihabitans sp. | reverse complement strand
GCCTCCCGCGACCCGAAGCCCCAGCAAACACCGGCACTCCAGCGTCGATCAAGCCCGAATCTGCCTACGAACTGCGGAAGTCGGGCCAGCCGGATCGACGAGTTCAACGCACTGCTCGACGTGTGGCTGGACAAGACGCGCGGGAAGCGCGTCGCCACCCGCGGCGTGCAGACCCGGGACCGCGACGCGGCCGACACGTACCTGCAGATCGTCGAATTCCCGTCCTACGCAGACGCGATGGCGAACTCAGACATGCCCGAGACCGGCGAGTTCGCCGCTCAGCTCGCCGCCGTGTGCGACGGGCCGCCGTCCTTCCGCAACCTCGACGTCCTGCGCGAACAAGAGCTCTAGCCGGGCGGTCAGGGCTCCCGTAGCAGGTCGTCGGCCGGGGACTGGACGCGACGCCGGACCTCGTCGCGAACGCCACCGACGACATCGAGGCACCGTCGGTGTGGAGATTACGCGATGTCCTGCGGGTACCAGCGGCGGCGAAGCCACAGCGCGACGTAGACCAGGGCGACGAGTACCGGCACCTCGATGAGCGGTCCGACGACCCCGGCCAGCGCCTGGCCGGAGGTGACGCCGAAGACGGCGATGGCCACGGCGATGGCCAGCTCGAAGTTGTTGCCGGCGGCGGTGAAGGCGACGGTTGCGGTCTTGGCGTATCCGAGCCGAAGGCGGTGACCGAGGGCGAAGCCGCCTGCGACCATGACCGCGAAGTAGACCAGCAGCGGCGCCGCGATGCGGACCACGTCCCAGGGTCGCGACGTGATCGTGTGGCCCTGCAGGGCGAACAGCACGACGATCGTGAACAGCAACCCGTAGAGCGCGAGCGGTCCGATCTTCGGCAGGAACCGCTGCTCGTACCAGGCGGTGCCCTTCGCGTGCTCGCCGACGGCGCGGGTCAGGTAACCCGCGGCCAGCGGGATGCCGAGGAACACCAGCACGGACGCGACGATGGTGCCGACCGAGAAGCCGGCGTGGACCTGCTCCAGGCCCAGCCAGCCCGGAAGCACCTGCAGGTAGAACCAGCCGAGCAGCCCGAACGCGACGATCTGGAAGACCGCGTTGATCGCGACCAGAACCGCGGCGGCCTCCCGGTCGCCACAGGACAGGTCGTTCCAGATCAAGACCATCGCGATGCAGCGGGCGAGCCCGACGATGATCAATCCGGTCCGATAGTCGGGCAGATCGGGCAGCAGCGCCCACGCGAGCGTGAACATCAGCGCAGGGCCGATGAGCCAGTTCAGCACCAGGGACGTGACCAGCAGTCGCCGGTCGCCGGTGACCCGGTCGAGGTGACGGTAGCGGACCATGGCCAGCACCGGATACATCATCAACAGCAGGCCGACGGCGATCGGCAGGCTGACCGATCCGACCTCGACCTGGTTCAGCCCGCCGGCCAGCGACGGGACGGCGCGGCCGAGCGCCAGGCCGAGCGTCATCGCCGCGATGATCCACGCGGGCAGGAACCGGTCCAACGTCGACAGCCGCGCCAGGACCGGCCCGCCCGCGGCCGCGACGGGGCGGTCCGCGGGTGCGGAACGCCCCGGACGGCCGAACCCGGTCATCCGGGCTTGACGGCCCGGATCAGGGCGGCGTGCAGCCCGTCGGCGACCGGGTGGGTGAAGCTCACCTCGGTGTCGGTGAACCCGGCCGCGGCAAGGCCGTCGAGGTACTCGGTCCGGGACAGCGCCCCGGCGATGCAGCCGACGTAGGAGCCGCGTTCGGCCCGGTCCGCGGGGCTGAGGTGGTCCTCGGCGACGACGTCGGAGATCCCGATCCGCCCGCCCGGTGCGAGGACACGGAACATCTCGGCGAGCACGGCGGGCTTGTCTGTCGACAGGTTGATGACGCAGTTGGAGATCACGACGTCGACCGTCGCGTCGTCCAGGGGCAGGTTCTCGATGGTGCCCTTGCGGAACTCGACGTTCGTGGCACCGACCTTGATCTTGTTCGCCTGCGCCAGCGCCAGCATCTCGTCTGTCATGTCCACGCCGTAGGCGAACCCGGTCGGGCCGACGCGACGCGCCGACAGCAGCACGTCGATCCCGCCGCCAGAGCCCAGGTCCAGGACCGTCTCGCCGGTGCGCAACTCGGCCACCATCATCGGGTTCCCGCATCCCAGCGACGCGGCGACCGCCTCCGCCGGTAGTTCGCCCTGCTCATCGGCGGAGTACAGCGACGACCCGAATGCCGCGTCCACCTCTGCGCCGCCGCCGCAGCAGTCGGCATTGCCGGCCGGCGCGCAGCAGCCGGCGTCGACGACGGAGAGCGCGTCCCGGCTGGTGACGGCGCTCGCCGCCGCCGCGTAGCGGGCGCGGACCTGCTCACGCACGGTGTCGGTGTCGCTCATGGCCACCCCTTTGATTGACGTCTGTCGATGCATCGACAATGAACGATACATCGATGTTTGTCAATCAGTGTGCCATCATGAGGCATGGCCACGCGCACCGAACTCCCGCTCCGCCCGTCCGGCCCGGTGGTCTGCTGCGCGCCAATGGCGGGCGGAGTGCTCGAGGCCGAGGACGCCGGGCAACTGGCGCGGGCGTTCAAGGCCCTCGGCGATCCCACCCGGGTCCGGCTGCTGTCCCTGATCGCGACCGCCGAGGGCGGGGAGGCGTGCATCTGCAACCTCACCGAACCGGTCGGCCTGTCCCAGCCGACCGTGTCGCACCACATGAAACTGCTCGTCGACGCCGGGCTGCTCACCCGCGAACAGCGCGGCAAGTGGGCTTACTACACCGTCGTTCCCGCCATGTTCGACCAGCTCAGCGACGCCCTGCGCCTCACCCGCTGACCCGCCGCCCCCGATCGACGGGAGGCGGGTGGGGACCTGTCCGGACCGCAGGGAGGACCACGCACACGGGACGGGAGTACCGGGGCACCCCATGGAATGGGCGCGGCCTCCCGGCGGGTTTCCCGGTCGACGATCTCGTGACGGACGATCTTGCGACGGAGGCCTCGCGATCGGCGCCGCGGGCCGCTGCCGGGGATGGAAGGGCAGGGACGCCAGTGCGGGCCAGGTTGCCCTTGTGGATCGGCGCGGCCGGGTCCCGTGACGGCACGATCCGTCGAGAGCGGCGCCGCGGGGTCGCAGCCGCGGTCGGAGCTGCGGCCGTGACGCTCACGCTCGTCGCGTCGGCGTGCTCGACCGGGACGGTCGGCGCGCCGCGGCAATCAGCGGCAAGCGCACCCCGGAGGTCGACGGCGGGGAGTGGCACCACACCGTCGACCGTGCCGACGGGTCTCGCCGCGCCTCCCACCGCGCGGGCCCGTCCGGTGCACGTGAGCCTGTTCCAGGGGGACGGGCAGACCTACGGCGTCGGCTTCGCCATCATCGCGCGGTTCGACGTCGCGCCGACGGACTCGCAGGCCTTCACGCGCGCGGTGAGCGTCACCGTGGACGGCCGGCCCGCGGGCGGTGCCTGGTTCTGGCAGGCCTCCGGGATCGGGGGCGGGGCCCTGGAGGCGCTGTACCGGCCCCGGTCGTTCTGGCCCGCGCATGCGCAGATCGCGGCAGAGCTGCCGCTGAAGGGACTCAGCGCCGGCCCGGGCCTGGCGTACGACGACGACCTCACGCTGTCGGTCAGCACCGGCGCGCAGCACATCTCGACCGTGGACGACACGACACACCGGATGACGGTCACCAGCGACGGCACGGTCGTGCGGCAGATGCCGGTCTCGCTCGGCGCCGGCGACACCCCCACCTACCGTGGCACCAAGGTCGTAATGGCCAAGGGCGAGGACGCGCCGGGGGGCACCCAACCGCGCCCGGGCGGCGAGGTGCGCATGGTCTCGAACGATCCCGGTGACCGGTACGACCTGCTGGTGCCGTGGTCGGTACGGATCACCAACTCCGGCGAGTACGTCCACGCCGCGTCGTGGAACACCGGGAACATCGGCTCCCGCAACACCTCGCACGGCTGCACCAACCTCGACGTCGCCGACGCGCAGTGGTTCTTCCAGTTCTCGCTGGTCGGTGACGTCGTGCTGTACCCGAACGCGTCCGGCCCGACCCAACCGTCCTGGG
>SCQZ01000188.1 GCA_004299665.1 Jatrophihabitans sp. | reverse complement strand
ACTACGACGACCCGAGCCATGTCTGGGTCCGGGGCGGCTACCTCAACCTCGCCGTCACCAAGCTGGTCGATCCGGCGCCGTGCGCGACACCGCTCGGGCCGCTGACCCCCGCCTACGGCGGCGCCGTGATCCACACCAAGGGCACGTTCAGCCAGACCGGCGGCCTGTTCGAGGCGCGGATCAAGTTCGGCGGGGGCGTGGGGCTGCACGACGACTTCTGGCTCTGGCCCGAGAACGACTACGCCAACTACCCCGGCCACGCCGAGATCGACATCGCCGAACCGTACGGCGCCATCCCGAACTCGGTGCCCGGCGCCACGCACGTCACCAACGCGGCCGGTGCCGACGGCGGCACCGTGAACTGGTGCTCGGTACCGGACTGGTCAGGCAGCTTCCACACCTACGGCGTGAGTTGGAGCGGGGGTGGCACCATCACCTTCTCCGTCGACGGCACCACCTGCTTCTCCTTCACGAACCAGTCCGCGCTGGCGGGCTACCCGCCGACCGCGCCGTTCGACCAGCCGTTCTTCATGATCTTGCAGACCCTCGTCGACGACGGCGCCTTCTCGCCCGCACCGAACGCCTCCACCGTCTTCCCGGCCGTCACGCAGGTGGACTGGGTGCGGGTCTGGAAGTAACGCGTCACACCCGTTCGCCACAGGTTCGGCCGCGGACCTGCCACGCGGTAATGTCCGCACCGTGCAGAAGGTCCTCATCGCCAACCGTGGCGAGATCGCCGTCCGCGTCATCCGTGCCTGCCGGGACGCCGGATACACCTCCGTCGCGGTCTACGCCGAACCGGATCGCGACGCCCTGCACGTGCGCATGGCCGACGAGGCATACGCCCTCGGCGGCACGACCCCGGGCGACTCCTACCTGGTGATCGACAAGGTGATCGGGGCGGCCGAGCAGGCCGGGGCGGACGCCATCCACCCGGGCTACGGCTTCCTGTCCGAGAATGCCGAGTTCGCCCAGGCGGTGCTCGACGCGGGGCTGACCTGGATCGGGCCGTCGCCGCAGTCGATCCGCGACCTCGGCGACAAGGCGGTGGCCCGGCACATCGCCGAGCGCGCGGGCGCGCCGCTCGTGGCCGGTACCAAGGACCCGGTCTCCGGTGCCGACGAGGTGGTCGCGTTCGCCCACGAGCACGGCCTGCCGATCGCGATCAAGGCCGTCTACGGCGGCGGCGGGCGGGGCATGAAGATCGCCCGCGAGATGGACGAGGTCGCCGACCTGTACGAGTCCGCGGTCCGCGAAGCGATCTCCGCGTTCGGCCGCGGCGAGTGCTTCGTCGAGCGCTACCTGGAACGTTCGCGGCACGTCGAGGCCCAGATCCTCGCCGACCAGTACGGCAACGTGATCGTCGTCGGCACCCGCGACTGCTCACTGCAGCGCCGCAACCAGAAACTGGTCGAGGAGGCGCCCGCGCCGTACCTGACCGACGAGCAGCGCGCGACGATCCACGCTTCGGCCAAGGCGATCTGCCGCGAGGCCGCCTACCACGGCGCCGGGACGGTCGAGTTCCTGGTCGGCGCAGGCGGGGAGATCAGCTTCCTGGAGGTCAACACCCGGTTGCAGGTCGAGCACCCGGTGACGGAGGAGACCAGCGGCATCGACCTGGTGCGCGAGCAGTTCCGCATCGCCGAGGGCGAGGTGCTGCGCTTCGCGCAGGACCCCGCGCCGCGCGGGCACGCCTTCGAGTTCCGCATCAACGGCGAGGACCCCGGGCGCAACTTCCTGCCCGCGCCCGGAACCGTCACCACCTACCGCGAGCCCGCCGGCCCGGGCGTGCGCGTCGACTCCGGCGTGGAGCAGGGCTCGGTGATCGGCGGCGCCTTCGACTCGCTGCTGGCCAAGCTCATCGTCGTCGGCGAGAACCGCTCCGAGGCGCTGCAGCGGGCCCGCCGGGCCCTGGACGAGTACGTCGTCGAGGGGATGGCCACGGCCTTGCCGTTCCACCGTGCCGTCACGCGCGATCCCGCGTTCGCGACCGACGACGACACGCACTTCTCGATCTTCACCCGCTGGATCGAGACCGAGTTCGACAACCAGATCCCCGCGTACGCCGGGGGGTCCGACGCCGACCCGGAGGCCGGCCCGCGCGAGACGATCGTCGTCGAGGTCGGCGGCAAGCGCCTGGAGGTCTCGCTGCCGGCCGGTTTCGCGGCGGGAGGCGCCGGCACCGGTGGCGCGGCACGCCGGGCGGCGCCACGGCGGTCCGCCTCCAAGAAGGCCGGGGCCGCCGCCGGCGGTGACTCGCTGACCGCCCCGATGCAGGGGACGATCGTCAAGGTCGCCGTCGCAGACGGTGACGTGGTCGAGGTCGGCGCCACCGTCGTCGTGCTCGAGGCCATGAAGATGGAGCAACCGCTGACCGCGCACAAGGCCGGCACCGTGACGAACCTCGCCGCCGAGGTCGGCGCCGTCGTCTCCGCCGGCGCGGTCATCTGCGACATCAAGGACTGATCAGCGCGACCCCGACCCGTCCGGCCCGGCCCGGCGGGCGGTGATGCGGTCGATGGCGGCCACCCGCTGGCGCGCGATGTCGGCCATCTGCCCGCTGCGGCGCCGCACGTCGTCGGCGCTCGATCCGGGCGAGAACACCATCGCCCAGCGCCCCCCCTCCTCCAACTGCGGCACCCGGGTCACGATCTCCGCGGTGCCGACGGCGTGCATGGCGCCGATGCGGTGATCCGCCTCCACGACGGCCACCAGCACGTGGCCGGCGGGGACGCCCGCGAGCGCGGCGACGATGACCTCCGCGTGGTCGGCGTAGACATCGGCCGCGGCCGCGGTCCGGTGCGCTCGGTCGCGCGCCTCGGGCGAGAAGTCTCCGTGGGTGCCGGCCATGATCCTCAATCCAGGTCGTCGTGCAGCATGAGCCGGCGTGCCGCCTCGGCGACCGAACCGGACAGGGACGGGTACACGCCGATCGTGGCGGCGATCTCGGTGACGGTCAGCCCCTGCTGCACCGCGAGCGCGAGCGGAAAGATCAACTCTGAGGCGTTGGGCGCCACGATCACGCCACCGACCACCACCCCCGTCGCCGGCCGGCAGTAGATCTTGACGAACCCGTCCTCGTTCCCCTGCATCTTGGCGCGGGCGTTGGTCGCGAGCGGCAGCATGTAGGTGCGCGCCGGGACCCGGCCGGAGCTGACCGCGTCGTGGCCGACGCCCACGGTCGCGATCTCGGGGTGCGTGAACACGTTCGCCGCCACCGTCTTCAGTCGCAGCGGCGCGACCGCCTCCCCCAGCGCGTGCCACATCGCGATGCGTCCCTGCATGCCGGCGACGGACGCCAGCGGCAGCACGCCCGTACAGTCGCCCGCGGCGTACACGGAGGGGACGTTCGTGCGCGAGACGCGGTCCACCTCGATGAACCCCGCCCCGTCCGCGCCGAGCCGCACGCCTGCGGCGTCCAGTGCCAGCGCACCGGTGTTGGGGACCGAGCCGACGCACATCAGCGCGTGGGAGCCGGCCAGCGCCGGCCGGGGCCCGTCCTCCCCGGTGCCGCTGCCGGGCACGAGGTCGACCAGCACGCCGTCCGGGCCGCGGCGCACCGCCGCCGCCCGCGTGCGCCGCATCAGGGTGCCGCCGCGGCTGGTGAAGACCTGCTCGATGACGGCGGCGGCGTCGGGATCCTCGCCGGGCAGCACGCGGTCGCGGCTGGAGACGAGCGTGACCGGGACGCCCGCCTCGCTGTACGCGCTGGCGAACTCGGCGCCGGTGACCCCGGAGCCGATGACGACGAGGTGCTCGGGCAGTTCGGGCAGGTCGTAGACGTCCCGCCAGGACAGGATGCGCTCGCCGTCCGGCCGCGCCGAGTCCAGCACCCGCGGCGTGCTGCCGGTGGCGAGCAGCACGACGTCGGCGTCCAGATCGGTCAGCAGCGTGCCGTCCGCGTCCAGCGCCTCGATGCGGTGGTTCCGGCCGGGTTGTGCGGCGGCGAAGCGACCCGTCCCGGGGACGATGTCCACCCCCTCGGCCGCCAGCCGGGACGAGATGTCCTCGGACTGCTGGGCGGCCAGGTCACGGATCCGGGCGTTGACGGCGGCCAGGTCAATGCGCACCGGCGTACCGGCGCTGCCGACGCCGACCCGTGGCGCGTCGCGCAGGGCCGTGACACGATCGCTGGTCGCGATCAGGGTCTTGCTGGGGACGCAGTCGGTGAGGACGCACGCACCGCCGATCCCGCCCGCCTCCACCACCGTGACCGTCGCACCCAGTTGGGCCGCCACCAGCGCAGCCTCGTATCCGGCCGGTCCGCCGCCGATGATCGCGACGCGGGTCGCTGGGGTCACCGCGTCATTGTCCCGGACCGGCGCCCCGGTCCGGGACCCGGTGGCAGCCGACGGGTCACGAGCGCGGATCCCCCGGCGTCGCGTTGGGTTAGGCTCCGCACCGATGGGTAGCGCCGGTGGCCTGTACGCCGCGTACGGGTCGAACATGCATCCCGAGCAGATGCTCGAGCGATGCCCGCACTCCCCGTTGTTCGGCACCGGTTGGCTCAACGGCTGGCGCCTGACCTTCGGTGGCGAGGAACTGGGGTGGGAGGGCGCGCTGGCGATGGTGGTGCCCGACGCGGGCAGCCAGGTCTTCGTCGCGATCTACGACGTCTCCCCGCACGACATGGACGTGCTGGACTACTGGGAATCGGCCGACACCGGGCTCTACACCAAGATCAAGCTGCGGATCGCGACGCTCGACGGCGAGGTCCTCGCCTGGGTGTACAGCCTGGACGGGTACGAGGGCGGGCTGCCGTCCGCGCGCTACCTGGGGCTGATCGCGGAGGCCGCCCAGGCCGCGGGCGCGCCCGGCGAGTACGTCGACGCGCTGCGGGCACGTCCCTGCCGGTCCCTCGGCGAGTAGCCGCCTACCCCTGGACCCCCGGCCCCGGGCCGGCGGCGGGGGTGCTCAGCGCCTGCCGGGCGAGGGCGACGGTGTACCGGACGCCGACGTCCAGGGCCGCCTCGTCGATGTCGAAGCTGCCCTGGTGCAGGTCGAAGGGCGCGGCACCGGGCGCCCGCACCCCGAGGCGTGCGAGCGCGCCGGGGACGGTGTCGAGGTACCAGGCGAAGTCCTCGCCGCCCATGCTCTGCTCGGTGGCCACCACCGCGTCGTCGCCGAGCGCGGCCGCCGCGGCCGCGCGCTGCACCGCCACCGCCTCCGGTGCGTTGACCACGGGCGGGACCCCGCGCCGGTAGTGGACCTGCGCGGTCAGGCCGGTCGGGGCGACCAGGTGCGCGACGAGTTCGTGCACCACCGGCTGCAGGCCGTCCCAGGCGCGCCGGTCCAGCACCCGCAGCGTGCCGGACACCTGTCCGGTCATCGGGATCGCGTTCGCCGCGCTGCCCGCGTCGACAGCCCCCCACACCAGCGAGGCCGCGGCGCGCGGGTCCACGCGACGGGACAGCAGCCCGGGCAGGTCGGTGATCAGGCGCCCGAGCGCGTAGACGAGGTCTCCCGTGAGGTGCGGGCGGGCGGTGTGCCCGCCCGCACCGTTGAGCTCGATCGTGATCGTGTCGCAGGCGGCCGTGATCGGTCCGACCCGCAGCCCGACCTGGCCCGTCTCCAGCCGCGGGTCGCAGTGCAGCGCGAAGATCGATCGCGTGCCCGCCAGCACGCCGGAGCGCACCACCTCCAGCGCGCCGCCGGGCAGCACCTCCTCGGCCGGCTGGAACAGCAGCCGCACCGTCCCGTGCGGCGGCGCGGATGCGAGTTCCGCCGCCGCGGCCAGCAGGATCGCGGTGTGCGCGTCGTGTCCGCAGCCGTGGCAGACGCCCTCCACCGTGGAGCGGTAGGGCACGGCCTTGCGGTCCGGCAACGGCAGGGCGTCGATGTCCGCCCGGAGTGTGACGATCGGGTCCCCGGACCCCAGATCGCAGACCACCCCGGTCCCGGACGGCAGCACAGCCGGTGCCAGGCCGCACGAGCGCAGCGCCTCGACCAGGACGGCCGTCGTGCGCACCTCGGCGAACGCGACCTCGGGGTGCGCGTGCAGGTCGCGCCGTACCGCGACGACGTCGATCCGCACGTGGCGCAGCGTACCGGGCAGGCTAGATTGGATGCCGGTGTGCCGGGAGCCGGGGTCCGCGGCCAACTCCGCCGGGGTCCCCCACGTGCGGGGCGGAGCCAGCGGGCGCAGAGCCGGCGGGAGCAGGGCCGGCGGGAGCAGGTCGGCGACGAGCGAACGGTCCCGGAGGCACCGTGCACGACGTGATCCGTTTCGGCGCGGTCGTCGCCGTCCTCGCCGTCGCGCTGCTGGCGGCGGTCGGCTCGAGCCGGATCTCGGCGCGGGTGAACATCCCGGCTCCGGCGGTCTTCCTGCTCGCCGCCTCCGTCGCCGCGCAGATCTTCCCCGGACTGCGCCGGCTGGGCGTCGTGGCCGACCAGCGCATCGTGACCGTCGCGTTGGTCATCGTGCTGTTCGACGGCGGCATGCGTATCGGCTGGCGGCGGCTGCGGCCCGCCCTCGCCGGGGTGGTGTGGCTGGGGACCGCGGGCACGCTGGTCACCGCCGCGGGCATGGCGGTCGCGGCCCACTACCTGTTCGGCTTCGACTGGCGCGCCGCGCTGCTGGTCGGCGCGGCGCTGGCGCCGACCGACCCGGCGGTCGTGTTCTCGGTGCTCGGACGGCGCGAGATCGTCGGGCGCACCGGCACCCTGCTCGAGGGCGAGTCCGGGGCGAACGACCCCGTCGGCATCGCGCTGATGGCGGCACTGCTCGCCGCGACCGGCGCCTCCGGCTGGCACGCGATCGGCGACGGCGTGCTGGAGTTCGTGCTCCAGATGGGGATCGGCGTGGTGTTCGGGCTTGCCGGCGGATACGGATTGCGCCGGCTCATGCGCGCGCTGCCGATGCCGAACGAGTCCCTGTACGCGGTGCGCACGATCGCCTTCGCGCTGCTGCTGTTCGGCGTGGCCACCGTCTGCCGCGGCTCTGGCTTCCTGGCCGTCTTCCTCGCCGGCATCGCCGTCGGTGACCTGCGCGCGCCGTACAAGCGTGACATCGAGCGCTTCGGCGCAGCCCTCGCCAGCCTCGGCGAGATCGTGGCGTTCGTCGTCCTCGGGCTGTCGGTCCCGATCTCCGCCGCGTTCGCCGGCGACCGCGCGTGGGTGGGGTTGGGGCTGGCGGCGCTGCTGGTCCTGGTGGCCCGGCCCCTCCTGGGCGGCGCGGTGCTCTGGCCGGTGCGGTTGCGCCGCGGCGAGCGGGTTTTCGTCCTCTGGTCCGGCCTCAAGGGCGCGGTACCGATCCTGCTCGGCACCTACGTCGTGGCCGAGGGGGTGCCCGGTGCGGACCGCATCTACGGCACGGTCTTCGTCGTGGTGCTGGCCTCGGTGGTCGTGCAGGGCGGCCTGGTCCCCACCGTCGCCCGCGCGACCCGCGTGCCGATGCGCATGACGCAGCAGGAGCCGTGGTCGCTGGGCATGCGCTTCCGCGACGAGCCGGAGGGGATGCACCGGTTCGTGGTGCGCGAGGGCGCTCCGGCCGACGGCTGCGCGATCGGCGACCTCGACCTGGGCGAGGACGCCTGGGTCAGCCTGGTCTCCCGGTCCGGGCGGCTGCTGCAGGTACGGCGCGACACGGTCCTGCACGCGGGCGACGAGGTGCTCGTGCTGGC
>SCQZ01000187.1 GCA_004299665.1 Jatrophihabitans sp. | reverse complement strand
CCGGCCGCGGGCGGCGGGCACTGCTCGACCAACCCGTGCCGGGCGAGTTGGCGCAGGTGATAGCTCGTCGCGCCGGTGCTCTCGCCGAGTTCCTCGGCCAGCCCGGTCACGCTGACCTGGTCGCGCAGTTGCAGGACCCGCAGGATCTGCACCCGCAGCGGGTGCGCCAGCGCCTTCAGTGCGGCGGCATCCATCTCCTTGCGGCGTGGGGGTTGCGACATGGCTGCAAAGATATCTCTGCAAAGCTATCTTTGCAAAGACTTCTTTGGCATCCGGTACTCGTTGTCGGACGGTACGGCCATGCTGGACCCATGGACGAGGCCCGCCGCCTGGCACAGCTCGACTTCGACGACCTGACGGCGCCCTACCTCGGACGGTCCGGGGCGGACCGGGCGGCCATGTTCGGCGGCAGCGGCCTGCGGCTGAACGGGAAGTTCGTCGGATTCGTTGCCAGCGGCGGCCGCCTGGTCCTCAAGCTGCCCGCCGAGCGGGCCGCCGCCGTCATCGCCGGCGGGGGAGGGGAGCCGGTGACGGTCGGCGGGCGTGCGACCCGCGAATGGGTCGGCGTGCCGCACGCCGCGGTGGCGTCGTGGCCGGCGCTGATCGGCGAGGCGTTCGACTATATGAGCGCCCTGACCCGCTCCGGGTCCGGCCCGGCGGGTCCGAACAGCACCACCGCGTCGTCGAAGCCGGCGTCGGCGTAGCGCCGCAGCGCCTCACCGGTCCGGACCAGGTCGTCGCCGCTGCCCACCGGGATCGTGCACACGATCGCGCGCCGTCCGCCGGCGGCCCGGTACCGCTCGTGGGCGGCGATGACCTGCTCGGGCGTGCGGCGGCGTCCGGAGGCCAGCCACCCGTCGAACTCGCGGGCGGCCCACTCGACGTTGGCACCCCAGGAGCCGAGCAGCAGCCGCGGGCCACCCGCGGCGACCGCGGCGGGGGCGAGTTCGGCCCGCTCGTCACCCCCGCGCGCGAGCAGCGCCCGCAACCGTGCGACCTGCTCGCGGAACGTCGCGAAGCGGGCGTCGTAGTCGCGATCCAGCGCAGTGAAGTCGGTCCGGCTCGATCCCGGGCTGACCCCGAGCGTGAGCCGATCGCCGCACGCCGCCATGAGCGACAGTGCCCGGTGGGCCAGTTCGGCCGGGTGGTGCAGCGGTACCTGCACGGTCGCGGTCCCGAGCTCGACGTCCCCGGTGACCGCGGTCGCCGCCGCCAGCAGCACGAACGGGTCCGGGACCAGCGGCCCGCGACCAACGATCTCCGGCGCCCACAGGCTGTCGAACCCCGCGGCAGTCAGCCGCCGGGCCCACGGGACGACGGCGAACGGCGGCGCGTCGACCAGGTGCGCGAGGGTGGCTCCGAGGCGCATCCGGACCGCCCCTCAGTTCGCGCCGGCCAGGCGGGCGGCGGCGAAGTCCGCGTACCAGCGCAGCGCCTGCGGGTCGTCGACCGACGCGGTGCTCGCGGCCCGGGCCAGGGGCGCGCCGAGCAGCAGCTTCTTGACCGGGACCTCCAGCTTCTTGCCGCTGAGCGTATGGGGCACCGCCGGAGCCTCGACGATCTCGTCGGGGACGTGCCGCGGCGTCAGGCGCATGCGCAGCGCGCCGGTGATCGCCTGCCGCAGGCCCTCGTCCAGCGCGTGCCCGGGCGCTGGTACCACGAACAGCCCCAGCCAGTACCCGTCGTCCGGCCGCTCCACGCCGACAACGAGTGTCTCGGCGATCTCGGGCATGCTCTCGAGCACGTCGTAGAAGTCGCTGCTTCCCAGCCGCACGCCCTGCCGGTTGAGCGTCGCGTCCGAGCGGCCGTGGATCGAGACGCTGCCGTCAGCGTGCATCGTGACCCAGTCGCCGTGGCGCCACACGCCGGGCCAGGTGTCGAAGTACGACTCGGTGTAGCGCGTCATCTCGGGGTCGTTCCAGAGGTAGACCGGCATCGAGGGCATCGGCTGGGTGACCACGAGTTCACCGACGCTGTTCTCGACCGCCGTGCCCCTGTCGTCCCACGCGGCGCAGTCGACGCCTGCCAGCCGGCCGCCGATGCGGCCGGCCCGCACGGGCGCGTACTCGTTCGAGCCCAGGAATGCCCCGCAGATGTCGGTGCCGCCGCTGGTCGAGTCGATCCGCAGGTCGGGGCTGACGTTCTGCATCACCCACCGGTAGCCGTCCGGCGGCAGCGCCGATCCGCTGACCATCAGATGCCGAAGCCGGCTCAGGTCGTGGGCTGCACGCGGGCAGGTTCCGGCCTTCGACGCGGCCGTGACGACGGCCGCGCCGAGGAACATGACCTCGGCCCGGGTGCGGGCCGCGACCTCCCAGACCGCGTCGGCCGGATGCAGCGGGCTGCCCTCGTAGAGCACGATGCTCGCCCCCTGGGCCAGCGCGCCCAGCGCCATGTTCCACAGCGCCCAGCCGGTCGAGGTGACGGTGAACATGCGCTCGCCCTCGCGCAGCCCGCAGTACAGCCCGGACCATTTGGTGCCCTCCAGTGCGATGCCGCCGTGGCCGTGGACCAGCCCCTTGGGCAGCCCGGTGGTTCCGGAGGTGAACAGCACCCACAGGGGGGCGGAGAACTCCACCTGTTCGAAGACCGGTGCGTCCGCGCCGGCCACCAGTTCGTCCCAGGGCGTCGCCGCCTCGGGTGGCGGGCGGTCGCCGAAGGCGTAGGGGACGTGGACGAACCGTCGCAGGGTGGCGAGCCCGTCGCGTAGCTGCGCGACCACGTCAGCGCGGTCGACCGGCGTGCCGTTCCAGTGGTAGCCGTCGGCGGCGATCAGGACCGTCGGCTCGAGTTGCGCGAGGCGGCCCAGAGTGCCGGAGGCGCCGAAGTCCGGTGAGCAGCAGGCCCACACCGCGCCGACCGCCGCCGCCGCGAGGCAGGCGATCACGGCGTGCTCGGTGTTCGGCAGGTAGCCCACCACCCGCTCGCCGGGGCGCACACCGGCCCGGCGCAGCCACGCCGCGGCCGCCGCCACGGCGGCCCGCAGGTCGCCGCGGGTGACCTCGCGTGCGGGCGTCCCGCCCTCCCGGACGCATACCAGTGCGGCGGCGTCGTCCCGGCCGCACCGCAGCGTGTGCTGCGCCCAGTTGAGCCCGGCACCGGGGAACCAGCGGGTACGGGGCATCGGCTCGGCGGTGCGCACCCGTGTCCAGGGGGCGGAGAACCCGATCCCGAAGTGGTCGATGACCGAGCACCAGAACCGGTCCAGGTCCGCGACGGACCAGGCCCACAGGTCGTCGTGGTCGCGGAACGGGCGACCCTCGCGTTCCTGCAGCCGGTCCAGGTACCCGCGCAGCACCGAGGCGGCGATGCGTTCCGGCGTCGGGGTCCACAGCGGGTCGCGCGGCGCGGGTGGCATGGGTCGACCGTAGAGCCGCAAGCGGGCGCCGCGCATCGCCCGTCGGCGAGGGTTGATGCAGCGTTGAGAGGGTGACCAGATCGCGTTGATCCGGGCCGGGCACGCTCGGGGCGTCCGGACAGACCCGAGGAGGCCGACCCATGAAGCTCGCCCTGTACCTGCCGAACTTCCGCGACGCGGTGACAGTCAAGGAACTCGAGGATCTGACCGCCCTGGCCGAGGATCTGGACTTCGACTCGGTCTGGACGCTGGACCGGGTGTGCGTACCCGAGGCCTCGGACCGCACCGAGCTGCAGTACCCCTTCGGGATGATGACCGACTTCCCGAACATCATGCCGGTCATCGCCCGGGGCAAGTGGTTCCAGGGCATGACGCTGATCCCGTGGCTGGCGGCCAAGACCAGCACACTCCGGATCGGCATGAGCATCATCGACACGCCGTACCGTTCGCCGGCCGTGCTGGCCGCCGAACTGGCCACGCAGGACCACCTGTCCCAAGGCCGCCTCAACGTCGGCGTCGGCTCGGGCTGGATGCCCGAAGAGTTTGCCGCATGCAGCGTCTCGCACCTGTTCCCCCGCCGGCACGCCCACGTGCGCGAGACGATCGAGATCATGCAGGGCATCTGGTCCAACGAACTGTTCGAGTATCACGGCGAGTTCGCCGACTTCGCGCCGAGCGGGTTCGGTCACCAGCCGATCCAGAAGCCCGGCCCGCCGATCTACTTCTCGGGGCTGAAGGACCCGAGGCGCTCAGCCAGGCGCATCGCGAAGTACGGCCTGCAGGGCTGGATCGGCATCCAGGACTCCCCGGAGGACATCCGGCGCTGGAAGGGCGAGATGGAGCGTGAGCTGAACGAGCTCGGCAGGACGTTCCCCGACGGGTTCGACATGTGCAGCATGATCTGGTTCGTGATCACCGACGAGCCGACGGACATGACCCCGGCGGGCAAGGGCACCAACCTGCTGGCCGGCACGGCCCAGCAGGTCGAGGACATGCTCAAGCGGTACCGCGACGCCGGGATGACTATGCCGCTGCTGTGGCCGCCGTTCCGGGACGTGCCGACGTCCAAGACCATGGACGACCTCAAGCGGCTCGCCGAGGAGATCATGCCCAAGGTCGACGCCGCCTGACACCGCTCACCGGGCCGCGGACCAGCCGCTCATGGTGACGATGCGGCACACCAGGATGCGGTGGAAGGGCCGGCCGGCGTACTGCGGGACGGCCCGCGCTAGCCGGTCCGCCAGGTCGTCCGTCAGCTCCGGGGACGGGTCCGGGACGTACCGCAGGTGCGCCCGGACCCACCACAGCCGCGACCAGTCCCGCGGGTCCCAGTGCTCGACCAGCAGCGCGGCGCGCGGGTCGGCGGCGAGGTTGTCTTCGCGGCGCAGCCGGGACGCGGTCTTGGGTTTCACCCGGTCGATCGGGACACCGACGTGCCCATCGCCGGTGACGGCGTACAGCACCGGCTGCGGGTCAGGACCGCGCTGCGGGTGCAGGGTGCACAGCACCCCGTGGACGTCCATGGCGAGGCGGGTACGTGCCTCGTCCGGCGCCAGCCTCACCGCGGCGCCGCCGACCCGCCGGCTGGCAACGCCACCGTCGCCACCGTGCCACCGCCGTCTGCGGCGGACAGCTCCAGCCGCCCGCCCATGACCTCGC
>SCQZ01000186.1 GCA_004299665.1 Jatrophihabitans sp. | reverse complement strand
CCGCAACCCCGAACGCTCCAAGAACCAAGCCATCCGCCAACTCGAAGCGCTCGGCTACCACGTCAACATCGAACCGCGACCAGCCGCCTAACAGCCTCACTCACGTTCTCTTCAAGTCAGATGGCTGGAGGCGAGCGCGGCGATGATCGCCGCCAGCGCACCGGCGCCGGCGACGAGTCGGGTGATCTGGACGCGCCGTGCTGACGGTGATCCGGTGGAGGCCGCGATGGTCGCGGCGGCGAGCACCGGAGTCGCGCCGCTCCAGAACGCGGCCACGCTGAGGACCGCCAGTACGCCGAGGACGACGGTGGCCCGCTGCTGCCTGGCAGGCTCGCGGGTGCGTAGCCAGGGCAGGAGTACGCCGAACAGCAGTCCGGCCAGGGCGAGGCAACCGAGGCCGGTCATGATGCCGGGTCCGGTGCCACCGTTCTCGCCCTTGGGGACGTGGTAGTTGGCAACGAAGACGATCAGCAGCGCGCCGCTGATGCCGGCGGCCGCGGCCGTCGTGGCAGGGACGGTGTCCAGATGGCTCAAGCGGCGTAGCAGCGCCGGGCGGGTCATGCCGAGCCGCCAACGGCGGCCGTGCCGCTGCCACGCAGCACGAAGACCGACAGCATGGGTTCGACGTTCGGGTTGCAGACACCGTGGCCGTCGCGGGCGCCGACGAAGCTGCCGTCATCGGTGAAGGTGCCCGATCCGGACGCCCCGGTGTAGGCGCCGGTGCCGCTGATGATGGTCCAGGTGCCGGTGCCGGTGGCTTTCGCGGTGCAGGAGCGGTAGTCCGGGGTGAAGTTGTACTGCTCGATGGCATCGGCGGTGACGGTGCCGTCGCGCAGGTGCCAGGTGAACCGGACGACCTCGCCGGTCGGGGTGTCCTGGTCGCTCTGGGTCTCGAGGCCGGCGCCGGTGATCGGCCCGACGGCGGCCACGTGGGTGGGCTGGTCGATGCCGTGGACGGATTGGAAGGTCATCACGAACGATTCGGTCCACGGCGCCGGTGTAGCTGCCGCGGCCGCGCTGCTGGATGACATCGTCAGGCCGGCGAGAGCGGCTGCACAGGTCGCGGCGCAGACTGCTGATCGGGTGTAGCGCACGGTTCCTCCAGAACGGGTGAGCAGGTCGGTTGCTGGTGTGTCGCGGTGACGCTAGGTCCGGTCGGGATGTCGGGTCGTCGGGCCACGGGTCGGACTTGCCGATTTCGCGGGTGGAGGTGCTCGACCGTGGTGTCCACCCAGGGGTGGACAGCGGGTCGGTTCCGGTACGGACGCGCCGGCGCCGGAGGGTGTCGTAGCGTGACGGCGTGATCGAGCAGCGACCGTCGCGCACCGACCTGCTCGTCGCCGCCGCGGTGCTGGTGGTTGCGGTGGTAGAGGTGACGCTCAACGGCGAGATCTCCCCGACAGCCGCCGCGTTACCGTGCGAGATTGCCCTGGCGGTGGTGCTGCTGTGGCGTCGTGTCGCGCCGCTGGCCGTGGTCGGCGTGGTGGCGATCGTGCAGGTGGTGGAGGCCGCGGCGGGGGTGCCGCTGGAGCAACCGGTGGTGCCACTGCTGGCCTCGGTGATCGCGATCTACGCCCTGATCACCTGTGCCGATACGGTGCACGCCGCGGTTGGGGCGGTAATCGGTCTCGCGGCCGTCGGGATCGAGACACTGCTACAGCACAAGGGGTTCGGCAACTTCGCCTTCGCGGCCGTGTTCATCGGCGGGGCGATTCTCGTCGGGCGCACCGTGGCGCACCGCACGCAACAGACCGTCCATCTGCAACACAAGGCAGACACGCTCGAACGCAACGCCGAGGCCAGCGCCCGCGCGGCGGCCGAAGCCGCCCAGGTCGAACGCGCCCGGATCGCCCGCGAGTTGCACGACGTGATCGCGCACAGTCTGAGCGTGATGGTGGTGCAGGCAGGCGCGGCTGAGCAGGTCATGGCCAGGGATGCCGACCGTGCGCGCGCCGCGATCGCGGCGGTGCAAGCCACCGGCCGCGATGCGCTCGCGGAGATGGCCCATCTGGTCGGCATGCTGCGCGAGGACAGCGGTGAACTCGGCCTCGCGCCGCAGCCTGGTTTGGCTGACGTATCGCAGCTCGTGGACCAGGCCCGCTGCGACGGGCTCGGGGTCGAGTTGCACGTGGAGGGCGAGGAGCGCCCGCTGCCGCCTGGACCGGCCCTATCGCTGTACCGGGTCGTGCAGGAGTCGCTGACCAACGTGCGCAAACACGCCGCCGGAGCGCAGGCGAGCGTTCGGCTGACCTACAGCGCGCGCGGCATCGACGCCGACGTCTGCGACACCGGGCCCGCACAGCACACGGGCAACGGGCTGCCCTCGGGTGGGCACGGGTTGATCGGCATGCGGGAACGGGTCGCGCTGTACGGCGGCACCTTGGCCGTCGGCTCGCACCCGGATGGGGGGTT
>SCQZ01000185.1 GCA_004299665.1 Jatrophihabitans sp. | reverse complement strand
GGGAGGTCCGCTGGTCATCAGTTGATGTTCACCACCGCTCCCTTGAGGGCGAGCGGGCCATCCGCCTGCACGTTGGCGATCGCGCCCTTGACATCCAGTTGCGCCCCGCCCTCCGCGGCGAGTTTGACGTTCGCCTTGACGCTGACGTCCAGCCCCTCGACGGTGAGGTCCTGGGTCGCCTTCAGCGCGATCTTCATCCCGGTGATGGTGATGTTGCCCTGGTCGTCGAAGACGATGCTGGCATCGCCGGCCTTGATGGACAGCTTCTCGCCGGACGGGATCTCGATATCCGTCTTGTCCTTGCCCAGCCGGAACTTGTGGTTACCGTCGCCGAGTTGGAGCAGGACGTGCTGCTTCGACGGGGTATCGCTGTCGCCGAGTTCGACGACATGCCCGAGGCGAGAGGTCATCCGGCGGTATTCCACCTTGCCGGTGCTGCTGTCGACGATCTCGGCGGCCTTCGGCAACGCGTTGTTCGGGCTGTACAGGGCGCCGATCACCACCGGGCGGCGCGAGTCGCCGAACTCGAAGCCGACGAGCACCTCGTCGTTGACCTCCGGCTGGAACGACATCCCGCGCGAGGACCCCGCGCCCGGGCTGACCACGCGCGCCCACGTGCTGACGACCCCGCCGTGCAGGCCGGGGAACTTGACCTTGACGCGGTAATGCCCCTCGGAGTCCTTGTTGTCGCTCACGACGCCGATGACCAGCCCGGTGCTGCGAAAGCCCGCGTCGGACGCCGGCGCGCCGAGGGTGTCGACCAGGCCGCTGGGCCGCATCGGGCCAGCGACGAACCGGGTGGTGAAGCCGCGGTGGTCGTAGACGTGCTCCACGCTGCTGACGTAGTAGTCGCCGGAGGTCGGGCCGGCGTCCGTCACGCTGACGGTGGAGCCGGGGACGAGGCCGGGGTTGGCCCAGCAGGTGCCGCGCGCCACCACCGCCGCTGCCTCGCCGGTTTCGGCCAGGGCCTGCGCGATGGTGTCCGCCTCGGTCTGCGTGACCGGGAACAGGTCGGCGACGTTCGGCTGGGAGTCACCGAGCGCGCCGGCGAGGCCACCGAGGTACTTGCTGACGAAGTCCGCGGTCGGGCGGGTGGCCGCGCTCGACGACGAGGCCTCGCCGGTGATCGTCTGCTGGCTGCTGAGATCCCAGCCCGTGACCTTCACGCCGGTCGGGCGCAGCCCTGAGGCGCGGACCGAGAAGTTGATCAGGTCCTGGTTCATGGACAACGTCGTCGTCCCGGAGGAGGTGCCGCCGCTGCGCACCACCAGCGCATCCTCGTCGATCCACCACACGATCCCGGTGCGCTGGGCGATGGCCTCCAGGTAGCTCAGCGCCGAGCCGGTCCGCAGCAGGTAGGGCGACTGCGCCGACAGGTGCCCGGAGGAGATGTCGGGCCGCAGCCCGGCGTCCCCGGCGAGGGCGGTGATGATGTCGGAGAAGGTCTGTTCCTCGTAGTTGTTCGGATCGATCCCGGCGAGCAACTTGTAGCCCTTGTCGTCCGCGATCACGACCAGTTCCGGCTGTTGCGCGCTGGCCTGCTCGAGCCGCACGCCGGTGATCACGCCGGTGAACAGCGTCGTCCCGCCCGGTATCTTGATCGACACCTGATGGCCGAGCTGGAAGGTCGAGCCCGCCGAGAAGGCGTAGCCCTCGTCACGCACCCGCAGCGTCGCCCGGGCGATCATGCACAGGCCGCGTTCGACGCGCAGTTGCGTCAGCGCCCCCAGTTGCGTGGCGCTGAGGGCGCTGCCGTTGACGGCCACCTCGGGGGCGACCGTCGCGATCGCGGTACTCATGCTCGCTCCTGGGGGTACCGCCCGCTTGCGGGGGACAGCTGTCGCTCGACGCTCATTGCTCGCTCCACCAGCTGTCGCTCGACGCTCATTGCTCGCTCCACCAGCTGTCGCTCGGTGCTCACGAGTCCAGCCGCGGCACCGACAGCAGCGCGCCCGGCTTGATCGCCAGCGGGTCCTCGATGCCGTTGGCGCCGGCCAGCAGCCGCCACCGGGTCGAGTCACCGTAGTACCGGGCACTGATGCGGTCGAGGGTCTCGCCCGGCTGGACGCGGTGCACCCGGTGCGGACGTGGCGTACCGGACGTCGGATTCTGCGGTCCGAACGCCTGCGACGGCTCGAACTGGCGCAACTGCAGCGAGGCGGTGGCCCGTAGCGGCGTTCCGCTCGAGGAGAAGTAGGTGAACGAGATCGACAGGTCGGCCACCACCGACTTGAAGGAGTGCAGATCCCCCCAGTGGAACGTGACGGTCGGCGGCCGGGCGTTGTTCGTGCTCTCGTCCGTGCCCGGCAACGACGTGTCGACGTCCATCAGCCCCATGAGCTTGCCGGTGTACGACGCGACCGACTGTCCGCTGGCGGTGGTGTCGAACACCAGCTCGAGGGACATCCACCCCGACTCGGCGCCGCCGTAGCGCAGCTTCGGGACGCCGCGGCCGGGCATCGGGTCGGCGCTCCAGAAGTTGGTGCGCCCGACGGCGATCGTCTCCGGGTTGAACAGGCACGCGATCTTGGTGCCGCCCTCGATCTCCAGGAACGCCTTCTCGAGTTCGGCCATCACATGCCTCCGAGCGCGCCGAAGCGACCACGGCGCTCCAACTCGTCGACGACGCGCTGCTCGATGCGCTCGACCACCTGGTCGACGAGTTCGTCCAGTTGCCGCGGGTCGATCTTCGGTGCCGCCGACGCGACCGGGGGGCGTCCCGGTCCGGCACTGTCGGGCGTCGCCTCCAGGAAGTCCTTCGGGCGCGCCGCGACCGGCCGCAGCCCGGCGCGTGCCTGCTCGATGGTCGCCGGCAGGCCGGCCCGCCGGACCAGCTGGGCGTCCTCGGTCATGGCCCCCCCTCGGTACGTGGGTGGTTGCGCGGCCGAACCGGCGCCCGGCGCGGGTGAGTAGGTGCGGAACAGTGCCATCGCCGAGTCCAGGATGCGCGACCGTTCCGCCGCGCCGACGGCTGCTGCGGGCGGCGGCGCCGCCGGGGCAGGCTGCCGCGTGTTGTCCTGGCGCCGGCCGAGGCTCACCGGCGGCGGCGCGACGAC
>SCQZ01000184.1 GCA_004299665.1 Jatrophihabitans sp. | reverse complement strand
GCCGGGCCGCCCCGTGCCACCATGGGAGCCGTGAAACCGCGTGTCCTCGTGGTCGATGACGACTCCGCGCTGGCCGAGATGCTCGGGATCGTGCTGCGCTCGGACGGCTTCGAGCCGCTGTTCGTCCCGGACGGAAGCCGGGCCGTGGAGGCGTTCCGGGACTCGCGGCCGGACATCGTGCTGCTCGACCTGATGCTGCCGGGCGTGTCCGGCATCGACGTGTGCCGCTCCATCCGCTCCGAGAGCGGCACCCCGATCATCATGCTCACTGCCAAGGGCGACACCGTCGACATCGTCCTCGGCCTGGAGTCCGGCGCCGACGACTACGTCGTCAAGCCCTTCAAGCCGCGAGAACTCGTCGCCCGCATGCGGGCCCGGCTGCGCCATCACGAGGAGGTGGCCGGGGAGTCGCTGACGATCGGCCCCGACGACTCCCCGGTGCTCATCGACGTCCCGGCACACCAGGTGACCCGGCACGGCCGGCCCATCGGCCTGACGCCGCTCGAGTTCGACCTGCTGGTGGCGCTGGCCCGCAAGCCACGGCAGGTGTTCACCCGCGAGGTGCTGCTGGAGCAGGTGTGGGGGTACCGCCACGCCGCCGACACCCGGCTGGTCAACGTCCACGTCCAGCGGCTGCGCTCCAAGATCGAGCGCGATCCCGAGCGTCCCGAGATCGTGCTCACCGTCCGCGGTGTGGGTTACAAAGCCGGACCCTGACGTTGCGCGACCGGCTTCTGCAGGCCCGTCACCTGGTGGTGACGCTGCAACATGTCATCGCCCGGGTCTGGCAGCGTTCGCTCACCGTCCGGGTCGCGACGACCACGCTCGTCGTCACCGGGACCGTCGTCCTGATCATCGGCGTCTTCATCGTCGACCAGGTCGCCGGCGGGATCTTGAAGGCCAAGCGGGACGCCGCGATCGCGCAGGCCGACGTGGGTCTCAGCGCGGCCGGGAACATCCTGTCCGGGGTCGACGCCAGCGTGGTGGCGGACGTGGCGGACGCCCGTCAGCAGATCACCAACAGCCTCACCGCCAACGGCCGCAGCGCCGGGCTGTTTTCCATCGTGATCGAATCGGCCTCCGGCAACCTCGAGACCGACGCGAACGCGACGCCCATCCCGCGGTCGCTGCGCAACGCCGTGCAGTCGGACAGCCTCGCCTACCAGTACGCGCAGGTGCGGGTCACCGCGGCGGGCGGGCAGTTCGTCGCCGGGCTGATCGTCGGCGAACCGGTGGCGGCCCGGACCGGGGTGTTCGAGCTGTACTACCTGTTCCCGCTGACCGCCGAGCAGCAGACGATCGCGCTGCTCAACCGCACCGTGCTGCTGTCGGGCCTGGCGCTGGTGCTGCTCGTCGTCGCGATCGCGGTGCTGGTGACGCGCCAGGTGGTGCGGCCGGTGCGGGTGGCCGCGCAGACCTCGGCGCGGCTCGCGGGCGGTGACCTGGCACAGCGCATCCCGGTCCACGGCACCGACGACATCGCCCGCCTCGCACGGTCCTTCAACGACATGGCCGGCAGCCTGCAGCGCCAGATCCGGCGCCTGGAGGACCTGTCGCGGCTGCAGCGCCGCTTCACCAGCGACGTGTCCCACGAACTGCGCACGCCGCTCACGACGATCCGGATGGCCACCGAACTGCTGCACGGCCAGCGCGAGGAGTTCCCGCCCGAACTGGCCCGCGCTGCCGAACTGCTGCACACCGAACTCGACCGGTTCGAGGCGCTGCTGGCGGACCTGCTGGAGATATCGCGCTACGACGCGGGGGTGGCTCGGCTGGAGTCCGAGACCGTCGACATCCGCGGCGTGGTCGGCGCGAGCGTCGACGCCCACCGGGTGCTGGCCTCGCGGCACGGCAGCCAGCTGGTCCTCGACCTGCCGGCGCAGCCGGTGCTCGTCGACATCGACGGGCGGCGCATCGAGCGCATCCTGCGCAACCTGGTCAGCAACGCGCTCGACCACGGTGAGGGCAAGCCGGTCGAGATCACCGTCGGCTACGACGCCCAGGCCGTGGCGGTCACCGTGCGCGATCACGGCGTCGGGCTGCGCCCCGGCGAGGCGGCGCTGGTGTTCAACCGGTTCTGGCGCGGCGACCCGTCCCGCAGCCGCCTGACCGGTGGCACCGGGCTCGGGCTGGCCATCAGCCTCGAGGACGCCCGGCTGCACGACGGCTGGCTGCAGGCGTGGGGCGAGCGCGGGCAGGGCGCGATCTTCCGCCTCACCCTGCCGCGCCGGGCCGGGCACACGCTGATGGACTCCCCGCTGCCGCTGCATCCCGATCCCGACCCCGAGGACGACGCGTGAGGTGCCGGCGCGCCGCCGCCGTGCTGGCGGCCGGCACGGTGCTGGCGCTGTCCGGCTGCTCCGGGGTGCCGTCCTCGTCGGCCCCGCAGATCGTCAAGCAACTCAACGTCGCCCAGCCCCCGCCCGAGGTCGGCATCGCGCCGGAGCCGGGCGCGGACCCGCGCTCGATCGTCAGCGGGTTCCTGGCGAACAACGCCTCCGACGACCCGCACCACACCGGCGCCCGCGCGTTCCTGACGCCGGAGGAGAAGAACCGCTGGTCGGACACGCCGCAGACGACCGTCGTCGACAGCCCGCAGATCGGCAACTTCGTCAACGGTTCGGTCACCGTGACCGGGCACCTGGTCGGGACGATGGACCAGAACGGGGAGTACACCCCGAGCCTGCAGGGCACCGGCAACGGGGTCGGGGGGGCGCCGTTCACGATGAGCCTCGGGTTCAAGCAGGTCAACGGCCAGTGGCGCATCGACACCGTGCCGAACGGGCTGGTGATCAGCGCGGTGCAGTTCGCGCAGTACTACCAGCAGCGCGTCGTCTACCTCTTCGACGCCGCCGAGCAGCGCATCGTCCCGCAACCGCGCTACACGACCCTCACCGACCCGACGGCGCTGGCCACCTGGCTGCTCTCGCAGCTGATCATCCAACCCGGCCCGTCGCTGTCGACCGCGCTGCCGTCGCAGCCGAACGCCAGCCAGGTGAAGGTGACGATGGGCAAGAGGCTGCAGGTGGAGATCCCCGGCGCGTCACAGTTGGACGCGACGACCCGCGACGACATGGCGGCGCAGGTCGCGCTGACCCTGGACCAGGCGGCCCCCGGCGCGCAGATGGAGATCACCGACGGCGGCAACCCGGTCAAGATCGACCGGGTGGGTGGCCCGGTGTTCGCGGCGCAGCAGTTCGCGCCCCTGCTGAACCCGGCCAACAGCGCCCCGGCCCTGTACTACATCCGTTCCGGGGCCGTGCTGGACGCGGCCGGCAACCCGGTGGCCGGCCCCGCCGGGACGGGCGGGTACGACCTGCGCTCGGTCGCGATCGCGACGACGGTGAGCTCGTCGCGGCTGCTCGTCGCCGGCGTGACCGGAGCGGCCGCGAAGGCGCGGCTGCTGATCGGCCAGTCCGGCTCGGCGCTGCAGCCGACGTCGGTGACCGGGGACCTGTCCCGCCCGGCGTGGGTCCCCAATGCCGACGAGGTGTGGGTGGGGGTGGGACCCCAGGTGTATCGCGTCAGCGCCGCCGGCGGGGTGCAGCCGGTCCAGTTGGCCTCGGCCGCCGGGTCGGTGAGCGGGCGGATCATCGCGCTGCGGTTCAGCCCGGAGGGGGCGCGGGTGGCGCTGGTCGTCGTGGCGGCCGACGGCACCTCGCAGGTGTGGCTGGGTACGGTCGTGCGGACCCCGTCGTCGGTGCGGGTCGCCGACCTCGCGCCGATCAGCCCCCTCGGCATCGACGTCACCGACGTCGCGTGGAACGACGAGTTGAAGCTGTTCGCGATCGGGCACGACACCCGCACCCTGGACGCCGGTGTGTTCGAGGTGCAGTGCGACGGTTCGCTGTGGACCGACCGCGGCATCAACAACCTGCCGCAGGCGCCGGACTCGATCACGGTGGCGGAGAACGTCGTGGCGGCGGTGTCCGCCGGGGGGACGGTGTGGGTGCAGCGCGCCGGGTCGTGGATCGGCCTGAACGCCGCCGTGACCCCCGGGACGAACCCCGTGTACCAGGAGTGAGCCCAGGGGTGGGCCCAGGGGTGGGCCCGGAGTGACCACGGTGCGCGCCGGCCGTCCACAACGGCCCGGTCGTCCACCGGAACCCGCGGCCGCCCACGCGCCGGGCGTACGGACGGCCAGGGTGGGCCCGTGCTCACCGCCCTGCTCGACCTGGTGCTGCCCCGCACCTGCGCCGGATGCGGCCGACCCGGGGTGCCGCTGTGCGGGCGGTGCCGGCCCCCGGGCCCGGTGCCGGCTCTGGAGGGCCGGGTCCGCGCGGCCGGTGCGTACGCGGGCGGGTTGCGCACCGCGCTACTCGCGTACAAGGAGCGCGGCCGGCGCGAGTTGGCGCTCCCCCTGGGCATGCTGCTCGCCACCGCGCTGCCGCCAGAGCCGGGCGGGTGCGTCCTGGTGCCGGTGCCCTCGCGCCCTGCGGCGGCCCGGGCACGCGGCGGGGATCACGTGCTGCGGCTGGCGAGGGTCGCCGCGCGCGAGTCCGGGATGCCGGTACGACCGGCCCTGCGCCTGGGGCGCGCCGTCGCCGACTCCGCCCGGCTCACCCGCGCCCAGCGCCGGTCGAACCTCGCCGGCGCGATGGCTGCCGAACCGGCGCCGGGCGCGACCGCGTTGGTGATCGACGACATCGTCACGACCGGGGCGACGCTGCGCGAGGCGGTGCGCGCGCTGCGCGCCGCCGGATGGCCGGTGGCCGGTGCGGCCGTCGTCGCGGCGACGCCGTCGCCCGTCCCGCACCGGGCCGGGGACGGTGCTGGCACGGAGCAGGACGCCGGGCTAGCGTGGGGATGACCTGGACGAGGGGTGCGCAGCACCGTGGAAACCGTGGAGGTCGCATGGAGACTGCCGTGACCGGCATGGAGATCGTGGTTCACGGTCGCAATGTCGAGGTGCCGGACCATTACCGCCAACATGTCTCCGAGAAGCTCGCCAAACTCGAGCGGTACGACAACAAGATCATCAGGATCGAGGTCGAACTGCACCACGAGCGCAATCCCCGCCAGACCGGTCGCTGCCAGCACGTCGAGATCACCTGTCGCACGCGCGGTCCGGTGGTGCGCAGCGAGGCGTACGCCGAGGACTTCTACAAGGCGCTGGACCTGGCGGTCGAGCGGCTGGAACGCCGCCTGAGCCATGCGGCCGACCGGCGCCGCATCCACTACGGCAGGCGCACCCCGCAGTCGATCGCCGTCGTCGCGGCCGACGGGTCGACCTCCGGCGAGACGCACTCGTCGGACGAGGACGTCGAGGAGGGGCCGGGCCGGATCGTGCGGATCAAGGAGCACCCGGCCAAGCCGATGTCGGTCGACCAGGCGCTGTTCGAGATGGAGCTCGTCGGCCACGACTTCTACCTGTTCAGCGACGTCGACACCGGCCGTCCCAGCGTCGTCTACCGCCGGCACGCGTACGACTACGGCCTGATCAGGCTGACGGATTGAGCAGGACGAACCTGGCCTCGTCGCGGTAGGCGCCGTCGGGCACGGCTGCGCG
>SCQZ01000183.1 GCA_004299665.1 Jatrophihabitans sp. | reverse complement strand
GACGTCCATGACCCGTTCGATCTGCTCGATCGTCATCTCGGTGACATCGCCGCTGAAGGCGATGCCGGCATTGTTGACGACGATGTTGACGGTGCCGAACTCGGCCGCGACGGTGTCGGCGTACGCGAAGACCGCGGCGCGGTCGGTGACGTCCAGGACCTGCTCGTGCACGCGGGCGCCGATCACACGCGCGTGCCGGGTGGTCTCGGCCAGTCCCGCGGCGTCCACGTCGGACAGGGCCAGGTGGGCGCCACGGCGGGCGAGCTGGTAAGCGACCTGGCGCCCGATGCCCGAGCCGGCCCCGGTGACGACGGCGACCTTGTCGTGGATGTCGGTCATCGCGAGGCCCCCACGCGGTCGCGCGGCACGCGGGTCCCCCTGCGTGCCGGGGAGGGGCCATTGCGTGGGAGTCTCATGCGGTCGCCTCCTGCGTCACCAGGTGCAGCCCCCGGTCGCCGATCGCGCTCGTGTCGTACGCGGCGACGTCGAAGGTGCGGGTCAGGTGCCGGAACGTGAACGTGAATCCGGGCCACAGCGTCGTGTTGTTGCCGTGCTTGTCGAGGTACCAGCTGTTGCAGCCACCCGTCGTCCAGATGGTCTGCCTCATCTGCCGCTGCAGGTTCTCGTTGTACGCGCGCTGCTTGTCAGCACGCACCTCGAAGGTCGCCAGGGACCTGCGCTGCTTGTGCTTCAGGGCGCTGACCAGGTAGTTCAGCTGCGACTCGATCATGAAGACCATCGAACTGTGCCCCAGGCCGGTGTTCGGGCCGATGAGGAACAGCATGTTCGGGAAGCCCGCGACGGCAGCGCCCTTGTAGGCCTGTTGGCCCTCCTCGTCCCACACCTCCGCCAGACTGCGCCCGCCGCGCCCGACGATGTGCGCGTAGGCGGGGCTGTCCGTGACGTGGAAGCCCGTCGCGACGACGATGACGTCGACCTCGCGGGCCCGGCCCTGCCGGTCCACGACGGCGTTCTCGGTGATCTCGGCGATGCCGTCCGTGACGAGGTCGACGTGCTCGCGCGCGAGCATCGGGTACCAGTCGTTGGAGATCAGGATGCGTTTGCAGCCGATCTGCCAGTCGGGGGTGACGGCGCGGCGCAGCGCGGGGTCCGCGATGCCCCGCGCGATGTTGCGGGTCGCCACGCGCTGGGCCGCGAGCAGGATCTTCGGCTCGAAGGCGAAGCCGAGCACGAACGTCTCGCGCCCCCAGTAGATCGCCTCGCGGGCGACCCGCTGCAGGTAGGGCACGTACCGGTAGGCCTGCTTCTCGAGCCAGGGGTAGGCGCGGTCGTGGCGTGGCATCACCCACGGGGCGGTGCGCTGGTAGACGTCCAGGTGCGCGACGCGGTCGACGATCGCCGGACCGATCTGGATGGCCGATGCCCCGGTGCCGACCAGGGCCACCCGCTTGCCGGCGAGGTTGACGTCCGCGTCCCAGCGCGCCGAGTGCATGACCTCGCCGCGGAAGGTCTCGATACCCGTGATATCGGGCAGCGCCGGCTCGCACAGGGCGCCGACGGCGGGGACCAGGACGTCCGCCGCGTAGTTGCCGTTGGTGGTGTCCACGAGCCACTGGCCGCGCTGCTCGTCCCAGCGGGCATCGGTGACCTCGGTCCCGAAGCGGTGCTTGTCCAGCACGCCGTACTTGCCGGCGACGTGCCGGAGGTAGTCCTGGATCTCCGGCTGCGGGGAGAACGAGCGCGACCAACGGGGGTTGAGTTCGAAGGAGTAGGAGTACAGATGGCTCGGCACGTCGCACGCCGCGCCCGGGTAGGTGTTGTCGCGCCAGGTACCGCCGACCTCCTCGCCGCGCTCGATGACGACGTAGTCGTCGAGGCCCTCCTGCTCGAACCGGATCGCCGCCCCCAGACCGGCGAACCCGCTGCCGATGATGAGGGTGCCCACGGCGCGTCGGGACGTCTCCTGCGTCATGCCGCCCACGATAGGTCACTCATTGAACGTGAGTCAATAGTAGTTGGCCGACGTTCAATAGTGGCGCTATGATCGCCGCGTGACGGTGCGCAAGCGATTGGACCCGGTCGCCCGGCGCGCCCAGTTGATCGCCCTGGGCGTCGAGATGCTCGCAACCCGGACCCTGGACGCGCTGTCGGTGGAGGACATCGCCCAGAAGGCAGGCATCTCGCGCGGTTTGCTGTTCCACTACTTCTCCTCCAAGCAGGAGTTCCACACCGAGGTCGCCCGGGCTGCAGCCGCGGAGTTGCTCGCCCGCACCGAGCCGGACACGTCACTGCCGCCGGTGGAGGCGCTGCGCGGGGCCATCGCGGCGTTCATCGGCTACGTCGAGGAGAACCCGGACAACTACAAGTCCCTGGTGCGCGGGGCCGCCAGCGGCGACGCGGCGATGCGGGCCATCTTCGACGACACGCGCACCCGGCTCGCGCAGCGCGTCGTCGAGGTCGTCGCGAGCATGGGGTTCGCCCTCGGGCCCAGGGCCGAACTCGCCGTGCACGGGTGGGTCGCCTTCGCCGAGGAGTGCACGATCCGCTGGATCGACACCCGCGCGGTCGACCGGGACGCGCTGCAGGACATGCTCGTCAAGGCGCTCCCTGCGGCGGTGCTCTCGGCCACCGACGAGCAGATCGGCTCGCTCCTCTCGATCCTGACGGCGGATTCGGCCATCGCCTCGG
>SCQZ01000182.1 GCA_004299665.1 Jatrophihabitans sp. | reverse complement strand
ACCCGACCCGGCCGAGCTGCTGCGCCGGCTGCACCAGCTGCCCGAATCCGATCCCCTCCACCGGCGGCTGCGTGACCAGCTCGTCGAGCTGCACATGCCGCTGGTCGTCTATCTCGCCAAACGCTTCTCCGGCCGCAGCGAACCGTTGAGCGACCTCATCCAGGTCGGTGCCATAGGCCTGCTCAAGGCGATCGACCGGTTCGACCCGGCACGCCGGCTGGAGTTCTCGACCTACGCGACGCCGACGATCCTCGGCGAGATCAAGCGGCACTTCCGCGACACCGGCTGGCTGATCCACGTCCCGCGACGTGCCCAGGAGCTGCAGACGACACTCAACACGGCACGCGCCGATCTCAGCCAGGAACTCGGCCGCCCGCCGACCGTCCCCGAACTGGCGGCCCGGATCGACGTGGACGAGGACGCCGTCGTGGAGGCGCTGGACGCCGCCCGCGCCTACGCCGGCGTGCCGCTGGAGGTGCTGACCCCGCCCGGCGAGGCCGCGCCGGAGCATCCCGCGCTCGGCATGATCGACGCCGGTTTCGAGCAGGTCGAGCAGCGCGCGCTGCTGCGCGAGGTGATCTCCGAACTGCCCGAGACCGAGCGGGAGGTACTGCTGCTGCGGTTCGTCACGAACAAGACCCAGACCGAGATCGCCGCCATGATCGGCGTCTCGCAGATGCAGGTGTCCCGGTTGGTCGCGCGCGGGCTGAAACGACTGCGCGGCAAGCTCGGCGCGCCGGAGCCGCCCCCGACCACCCGGCGCTGAGCATCAGCGGTCGGGACGGTCCAGGACCGCGCGCGCCGGAGGGGTGAACACGAGGTACAGGACCGCGAGCGCCGCCACCAGGATCGGCCCACCGTAGGCGACGCGGTGCGCCTGGAAGGCGAGACTGTACGCCACCGGAAGGGCCAGCAGCTGCAGCACGACCACCGGGGTACGGGCCGCGGGGCGCAGCCGCCACAGCCCCCGTGCCGCCAGCGCCAGCAGGGCCGCCGCGGCGGCGGCGAAGGCGGCCGTCAGCAACGCGGCGGGGACGTCGTGCGCCGAGCCGAGCGCGGTGTCCACCAGCAAGAACGCCGCCGCGCCGGTCAGCGCGAGCGCCTCCAGCGCCGTGATCAGCGCCGCCGCGTGCACCGCGTTGGGGCGGTGCACGGAGGTGCCGCTCGCGTGGGGTGCGCTCACCGGTGCACCATACCCGCGCCGTCGGGCCCGGTAGCCTGCCCGCCGTGCGCATCCTCGTCGTCGCGAACCCGCAGGCCACCGGCGTCACCCCGCGCGAGCGCGACGTGCTGGCCCACGCCTTGGCCAGCGAGGGCGACCTGGAGGTGGTGGAGACCGCCAACCGCGGCCACGCGGCCGCGCTCGCGTGCCGCGCGATGCGAAGGGGTGTCGAGGTCGTGGTCGCCCTCGGCGGCGACGGGACGGTGAGCGAGGTCGTCAACGGCATGCTGACCGACGGGGTGCACGCCGGGGTGCCGGCGCTGGGCATCGTGCCGGCCGGCTCGACCAACGTGTTCGCCCGCGCGCTGGGGCTGCCGCACGATCCGGTCGAGGCCACCGGGGTGCTGCTCGACGGGCTGCGCGCCGGCCGGCACCGGCGCGTCAGCCTCGGGCGCATCGAGGAGCGCTACTTCGTGTTCGCGGCCGGGATGGGTTTCGACGCCGCGATCGTCGCCGGTGTCGAGCGGCACCGGCGCCGCGGCCGTCGTTCCAGCCACGTGCTCTACTCGCGGGTGGGGATCCGGGAGTTCTTCGCCCTCGACCGGCGCCACCCGCACCTGAGCGTCGAGCAGTCCGACGGCACCTGTGTCACCGGCGTGTTCTTCGCGGTCGTCGCCAACTGTGACCCGTGGACCTTCGTCGGCAACCGGCCGCTGCACCCGACGCCGGAGGCGAGCTTCGAGACCGGGCTGGACGTGTACGCGCGCCGGCGCATGTCGACGGGCGGCGTGCTGTTCAGCATGGCGCGCATGTCCGGCGAGAACCCGCGGATCGGGCGGCGCGGAGCGCACGTCGGCCACGACCTCGACGCGGTGGTCCTGCGGTCGCAGGTCCCGCTGCCGGTGCAGGTGGACGGCGATTTCGTCGGGCTGCGCGAGACCGTGCGGCTGGCCGGCGTGCCGGGCGCGATCCAGGTGGTCGGCGTCAGCAGCTGAGAGCGTTCTCAGCAACTGCGACGGCGGAAGGGGCACGGACGGATCGACTTGTCCGCTTCCTCCTACTATCGTCGAGCCGGACCCGCGGTCGGGACTTGCCGCTCGCACCCGGCGCGGGCACAGTGGCGCCCGAGCGGCTCTCGCCCGACGGCGCGAGGTGACCTGGCTTGCAGGTTCCTTGAAACCCGGACCAGCTCGTGAAAGGATTCACAAGCGCACAGGGCGCTCGCCACACCATCGGCAGCGCCCGCCGCACACGTGAGGAGAGACGAGGAATGGACTGGCGTCACCGCGCCGTGTGCCGTGACGAGGACCCGGAACTGTTCTTCCCGATCGGGAACACCGGGCCGGCGTTGCTGCAGATCGAACAGGCGAAGGCGGTCTGCCGCCGGTGCCCCGTGATCCAGGAATGCCTGGCCTGGGCGCTCGAGTCCGGCCAGGACGCCGGTGTCT
>SCQZ01000017.1 GCA_004299665.1 Jatrophihabitans sp. | reverse complement strand
GCGGGTCGACACCCAGCTTCTGCAGCAGCGGCCGGGGCAGGCCGTCGGCGTCGTCGAGCAGCGCGCCCAGTCCGCCGTCTCGTCCGCGGCGAAGGCCGCCGCGGAGCGCGGCAACCCCGCCATCGAGCCGGCCCACCTGCTGGTCGCGCTGCTCGACGACGCCGACGGCCTGCCCCGGCCGCTGCTGCAGAAGCTGGGTGTCGACCCGCTCGCGATCCGCGCCGAGGCGCAGCACCTGGTCGACCGGCTGCCGGCAGCCAGCGGCAACAGCGTGGGGGCGCCGGCCGGCAGCCGCGGGCTGCTCGCGGTGCTGGGTGCTGCAGAGCGCGAGGCACGGGACCGCTCCGACGAGTACGTCTCCACCGAGCACGTGCTGATCGCCCTGACCGAGGCGCAGAGCGATGTCAAGGACCTGCTGGCGCGCAGTGGCGTCACCACCGCGGCGCTGCGCGAGGCGCTCACCAGCCTGCGCGGCAGCCAACGGGTCACCTCGGCCGATCCGGAGGGGACCTTCCAGGCGCTGGAGAAGTACGCCGTCGACCTCACCGCCCTGGCGCGTGACGGCAAGATCGACCCGGTCATCGGACGCGACGCCGAGATCCGCCGCGTGGTCCAGGTGCTGTCCCGGCGGACCAAGAACAACCCCGTGCTGATC
This sequence comes from Jatrophihabitans sp., assembly GCA_004299665.1. Classification (GTDB taxonomy): domain Bacteria; phylum Actinomycetota; class Actinomycetes; order Mycobacteriales; family Jatrophihabitantaceae; genus FW021-bin43. Next base: position 4,257 of record SCQZ01000017.1, on the reverse strand, counting down.
GGCGAACCGGGCGTGGGCAAGACGGCCGTCGTCGAGGGGCTGGCGCAGCGCATCGTCGCCGGCGACGTCCCCGAGTCCTTGCGCAACAAGCGGTTGATGTCCCTCGACCTGGGCGCGATGGTCGCGGGGGCGAAGTACCGCGGGGAGTTCGAGGAGCGCCTCAAGGCGGTCCTGAACGAGATCAAGGACTCCGGTGGTCAGATCATCACGTTCATCGACGAGTTGCACACCGTCGTCGGCGCGGGCGCGGCCGAGGGGTCGATGGACGCCGGCAACATGCTCAAACCGATGCTCGCGCGCGGCGAGTTGCGGATGGTCGGCGCGACGACACTGGACGAGTACCGCGAGCGGATCGAGAAGGATCCGGCGCTCGAGCGGCGCTTCCAGCAGGTGTTCGTGGGCGAGCCGTCCGTCGAGGACACCATCACGATCCTGCGCGGGCTGGCCCAGAAGTACGAGGCCCACCACCAGGTCCGCATCAACGACGGCGCGCTGGTCGCGGCCGCGACGCTGTCCGACCGTTACATCACCTCGCGATTCCTGCCGGACAAGGCGATCGACCTCGTCGACGAGGCGGCCAGCCGGCTCCGGATGGAGATCGACTCCAGCCCCGTCGAGATCGACGAACTGCAACGGTCCGTCGACCGGCTGACGATGGAGGAGATCGCGCTCGCCAAGGAGAGCGACGAGGCCTCGGCGCAGCGGCTGGCGAAGGTGCGCGCCGACAAGGCCGACGCGCAGGAGAGGCTGAACGGACTCAAGGCGCGGTGGGAGCGGGAGAAGTCCGGGCTGAACCGCGTCGGGGAGCTGAAGAAGCAGCTCGACGAGCTGCGCGGCCGGGCTGATCGTGCCCAGCGCGACAACGACTTCGAAACCGCCTCGCGGCTGCTGTACGGGGAGATCCCCGCGCTGGAGAAGGAACTCGCCGAGGCGTCGGCGGAGGACCAGTCCGACCAGGAGGTGATGGTCAAGGAGGAGGTCACCGCGGACGACGTGGCCGACGTCGTCTCGTCCTGGACCGGCATCCCCGCCGGACGGCTGCTGGAGGGCGAGACCGCCAAGCTGCTGCGGATGGAGGAGGAGCTCGGCAAGCGCGTCATCGGGCAGAAGGCCGCCGTGCAGGCCGTCTCCGACGCGGTGCGCCGCGCGCGCGCCGGCATCAGCGACCCGAACCGCCCCACGGGTTCGTTCCTGTTCCTCGGCCCCACCGGCGTCGGCAAGACCGAGCTGGCGAAGGCGCTGGCCGGGTTCTTGTTCGACGACGACCGCGCGATGGTCCGCATCGACATGAGCGAGTACTCCGAGAAGCACAGCGTGGCGCGGCTGGTCGGCGCGCCCCCCGGCTACGTCGGCTACGAGGAGGGCGGCCAGCTCACCGAGGCGGTGCGCCGCCGGCCCTACAGCGTGGTGCTGCTCGACGAGGTGGAGAAGGCGCACCCGGACGTCTTCGACGTCCTGCTCGCCGTCCTGGACGACGGGCGCCTCACCGACGGCCAGGGCCGCACGGTCGACTTCCGCAACGTGATCCTGATCCTGACCTCCAACCTCGGTTCGGCGGTATTCGCCGGCGAGATGCTCGGCGACGAGGTGAAGCGGGACGCGGTGATGGCCGCCGTGCGCGGGCACTTCAAGCCGGAGTTCCTCAACCGGCTGGACGACATCGTGGTCTTCGACGCGCTGTCGACCGAGGACCTGACGAAGATCGTCGACATCCAGATCGCCGCCCTGTCGGCGCGCCTGGCCGCCCGGCGGCTGACGCTGGACGTGAGCGACGCGGCGCGCGAGTGGCTGGCCGTCAACGGCTTCGACCCGCTCTACGGCGCGCGTCCGCTGCGGCGCCTGGTGCAGACCTCCATCGGCGACGCGCTCGCGCGGGAGTTGCTGTCCGGACGCATCGCCGACGGCCAGACGGTGACGGTCGACGCGCTCGCCGACCTCACCGGGCTGAGCGTCGGCGCCGCTCAGGGCTAGAGGTGGTTCTGGATGCAGGTGCGGTAGTCCGCGGAGCCGGGGCTCAGGTCGAGGCAGTCCTTGAACCGGGTGTAGATCAGGACGGTCAGCGCGATAGCGAGCAGGGCCCCGATCACCGCGCACACGATGCCGGCGATCGCCATGCCACGCCCGTCCCGGTTGCTCCGGAACCGGGACTCCCGTAGCGCCAGGCCGCCGAAGATCAGGGAGAGGATCACCGGGACGGCGTCCAGGACCGTGAGCCAGCACAGCACGATCGAGGCGATCCCCAGGACCAGGGACGTCACGGCCTTGCCGTGGCCGGTGCGCTGCGAGCCCGCCCCGTAGCCGCCGAAGGGGGCCGGGGGCGGGGGATAGCCGCCCGACGGGGGCGGATACCCCGGGTACTGGGATCCCGGGTACTGGGACCCCGGGTACTGCGACCCCGGGTACTGCGACGACCCCGGGTACTGGGGTGGCTGGGCACCCCACGGGGGCGGGGCCGGTGGGTACGCCGAGCCCGGCTGCTGTGCGCCCGGATACGGCTGTGTCCCCGGATACGGCTGTGTCCCCGGATACGGCTGTGTCCCCGGATACGGTGCCGCCGGAGGGGCTGTCGGTGGCGGAGGGACGTAGCCCGGCGGGGCGTACTCCGGGGGGATCGGGTGCTCGGGGGCGCCGAAGCGATACGGGTCGAAGTCGACGCCCGGCACGGGCTCGCGCGCGGACGGATCGCCGCCGGACGCGCCGTCCTTCGACAGCGAGACGGGCTCGTCCTGCGGGCGTTCCGGATCATCGGGCACGGTCGTCGGTCCTCCCTGTTCTGGGAGCGAGGGTAACTGCTGCGGCAGGCTCGCCGCGCGCCCACGTACGATGCGCCGGTGAGTGCGAAGCCGGACAAGCAGGTCTCGATGGTGAAGAAGACGGCCGGGCAGGGCGCGCAACCGCCCAAGTTCCCGCTGCCCCGGACGCTGCAGCGTGCCACGATTGCCGGCGCCGTGCAGATCGGCCTGTCGCTGGTGACGGTCGCGCTGTTCTGGGGCTTCGACAGCGGCCTGACCAAGCTCATCACCGACAACAACGCCCACGCGAAGAAGCCGCAGGCCCTGTGCACCGACACGGTGACCAAGAACTGCCTGGATGTGGTGAAGTCGCTGCACTCCTTCCGGACCGGCATCACCGAGTACACGATCATCGCCAGCGCGATCCTGGTGTTCCTGATCTTCCTGATGCGCCGCGGCTCCGGTGCCGGCCGCTGGATCTACCTGATCGCGTCGGTGTTCGCCTACCAGGTCGGATTCGCCGGCAGCCCGATGTCGCTGTTCGTGCTGGGCACCGCAACGCCGGCCCCGCTGAAGGTCGTCCAGACCCTGGCGGGGGCGGCCTCGATCGTGGCGATCGTGTTCTTGATGATGCCTGCGTCGGCCGACTTCTTCCGCAAGAGCGGCGCGGCCCTGCGCGAGGCACGCGGGCAGGGCGCCGCCCCGCGCCCCGGGCTGTTCGGCTCGGGCGGGCTGTTCGGGCCGCGCCCGCCCGCCCGGACCGGCGTCGTGAAGGCCGACCCGGGTCCGGAGCCGGATCCGGAGGCCGCGCGGGCGAGGTCGCGTTCCAAGTCCCGCGCGGACGCGGAGTCGATCGCCAAGGGTGCGGACCTGGCTCGTGCCCGCGCCAAGGCGAGCAAGTCGCGCCGGCCGGTCCGGTGAGCCTCCGGTGAGCCAAGCCACCGATCGCGACGACCTGCTCCGACTGATCGGCGACCTTGCCGTCGTCCACGGGCCGGTGGTGCTGTCCTCCGGGCGCGAGGCCGACTACTACGTCGACCTGCGGCGGGTGACGCTGCACGGGCGGGCGGCTCCCCTCGTGGGACGGGTGATGCGCGCCCTCACGCACGACTGGGACTACGACGCGGTGGGCGGTCTGACCCTGGGCGCGGACCCGGTGGCGACCGCCATGCTCCACGCGGCAGGGGCCGCCGGCCAGGCGTGCGACGCGTTCGTCGTGCGCAAGAACGAGAAGCAGCACGGCCTGCAGCGGCGCATCGAAGGGCCGGACGTGGCCGGCCGGCGGGTGCTGGCCGTCGAGGACACCTCGACGACCGGGGGCAGCGTCCTGACGGCCGTCGACGCCCTGCGCGACGCCGGCGCCGAGATCGTCGGCGTCGCGGTGATCGTCGACCGCGGTGCGGGAGCGGCCGTGGAGGACGCCGGGCTGCCGTACCGGGCGGCCTACCGCCTCGCGGACCTGGGACTGTCCTGAACGACCCGGGCGCCGGGAGCGACCCGGGCGCTACCGACGACCCTGCCGGCG
>SCQZ01000181.1 GCA_004299665.1 Jatrophihabitans sp. | reverse complement strand
GCTGGACGTGGCGCTGCTCGCAAGGATCACCCCCACGATGCCGAGCCAAGCCATCGTCAGGAAGTTACCCAGTGCCGTGTAGATCCCGGCGCCAATGCTCGTGCGGCGATCGTCAGGCAGGTACCGGGAGTAGTCGGACGCGAAGGGAGTCCATGCGACCAGGAACGCGAGAAACCAGCTGGCGAGAGTGATCCAGCCGCCGGCGCCGATGAAGCCGGCGGCGTGACGGTTGCCGTGAAGGGTGATCCCCCCCTTGGCGATCAACACGACAGTGGTGATGACGAAGAGCACGACCAGGACGTACGTGAGCACCTTCTGCAGCATATGGATCATGTTGTAGCCATAGACGGCGATGACCATCAGCACGACCACAAGCCCTAGGGCCGCGATCCAGAACGGGATGTCGATGAACTCCTGCAGGGCACGACCTCCGAGTATCACGTTGACCGCGGCCCAGCCGATCCCCGCAAATACGTTGATGTACGCGACGGGCGGGATGTTGCCCACGAAGCCGAGCGGCCCGCGCGCCTGCATTTGCTGTGGGATCCCCAGATGCACCCCCATTCGAGACAGCACCCCCATGAGGACCGACCCCACCAGGGCACCGGCCAGGACCGCGCTCATGGCACCGGTGAGGCCCAGGCCGAAATACGAGGCGCTAAAGCCCAACACCATGATCGGAAAGCTGAGGCCAGCGGCAAACCAGACGTAGAACTGCGAGATCGCGCTGCCGTGCTTCTCCGCATCCGGGATGTGGTCGACACCGTACGGTTCAACCTTGCCGATGCTGTCCCGGTACCCGCGGTCGGCGGTCAGTTCCGTGGTGCCGTGGTCGTCCGTCGTCATCGGCTCTCCTGGGTGTCTGGAACACCGTGCGGTGACGCGCACGTTTACCAGCATCGGTGTTGTGTGGCGTCAGGATGATGGACGCCGAAAGAAAAAGTCAAGAGCGACGTCACATATTTTTTTGGTAGGCTCTGGCGGTGACCCCAGACGCAGGCGATGCCGGAACGTCGCCGCGCACACACCAGGAAACGGCGCGTGACCTCACGCAGGCCCACGGGGTCCCCGGAGCACCGGTCGTCGAGCCCGTCACGTTTCGTCCGACGACATCTAAGGGACGCCGCACCCGCGAGCACCTGCTGCGGTCAGCGCAGGCAGTCTTCGCTCGGGACGGCTACGTAGACGCGACGATGAGCGCGGTCGCGGCGAAAGCGAAGATCTCACTTGGTGGGTTGTATAGGTACTTCGTCAACAAGGAGGACCTCTTCGCCCAGGTCATCGCGGATCTGCACGAGCAGCTCTACCAGGCGAGCACCTCGGCCGAACACAGTTTCCGCACCGACCCCTACGGGGCGCTGCTTGAGGCACACCGTGGCTACCTCGAGCTCTACAGCCGGGAGCCTGACGTGATGCGCGCGTTCATGCAGGCGGCACACGTCGAGGATCGCTTCCGGGACTTCTGGTGGCATATGCGTACGCGTCACATCGAGCGATTCGTCTCGGCGCTCGCCGAGGTGCATGGCATAACGAAGATCAACGGTGTGGACGCGGCGGTCGTGACGGAGAGCCTTGCATGCATGGTGGAACAGTCCGCCTACGTCTGGTACGCGCAACGCCAGTTGCACGGAACCGACGTCGACCTGGACGTCGCAGCGCACGCGGTCGCCCACGCCTGGTACGCGACGATCTTCGGCCAGTCCGCGACCGGACGCCCATTAGCCTGAGGCGGTCGCAGGGCGCCTACTGTGCACTCGTCACCAGCAACTCGGCCTTCTGGAACTCCTTGACCGAGCTGTACCCGCACTTGGCCATCGCCCGGCGCAGCGCCCCGAACAGGTTGCACTCCCCCGCCGCGTCCGGCGCCGGGCCGTTGATCACGCACGCGAGGCCGGGGCGCTGCGCGTCGCCGTAGCCGAGGTCGACGACGGCCGACCGCGGCAGGCGCGGGTGCGCGGCGGTGCTGTCCCAGTACCGCCCGCGCCCCGGCGCCTCCGCCGCGACGGCCAGCGCCTCGCCCAGCATCACCGCGTCCGCCCCGCACGCGAGGGCCTTGGCGATGTCGCCGCCGCTGGCGATGTCCCCGTACGCGACCAGGTGCACGTACCGGCCGCCGGTCTCGTCCAGGTAGTCGCGCCGCGCCGCGGCGGCGTCCACGATCGCCGTCGCCATCGGCACGTCGATGCCGAGCTGCGCGGGGGTCGTCGAACCCAGGTGCGCCCCGTAGCCGACGATGATCCCGGCGGCGCCGGTGCGCATCAGGTGCAGCGCCGTCTGGTAGTTCGTCACGCCGCCGACGAGCACCGGGACGTCCAGGTCGGCGATGAACGTCTTGAGGTTGAGCCCCTCGACCGACCCGCCGGCCACGTGCTCGGCCGAGATGACCGTGCCCTGGATGACCAGCAGGTCGACGCCCGCGGCCAGGACGTGCGGGGCGAGGTCGGTGGTGTGCTGCGGCGAGAGCCGCACCGCGACCCGCACCCCTGCGGCACGAAGGTCGCCGATGCGCCGCCTGAGCAGGTCCGGGGACACCGGCCGGGCGTAGACGCGCTGCAGGGTGACGTTCTCGTCGTCGAGCGCGGCCAGTTCCGCGTCGGCGTCCTCGTACCGCGCCCACAGCCCCTCCCCGTCGAGGACTGCCAGTCCCCCGAGGCGTTCGATCTCGGCCGCCGTCGACGGCGAGACGACGGCGTCGGACGGTGCCGCGACCAGCGGCAGGGCGAAGGAGTGGGCGTCGATCTGCCAGGCCGTCGACACCACCGAACTGCCGCGCGTGCGCCGCGTCGGCACGAGCGCGATCTCCTCGAGGTGGTAGCCGCGGCGGGCGCTGCGACCTAGGCCGATCTCGACGGTCTCCGGCATGCCGTTGAGTCTGCCGTACCTACCGCGCCGTGTAGTTCGGCGCCTCGACGATCCCCTGCACGTCGTGGGGGTGCGACTCCTTCAGCGACGCCTGCGTGATGCGGATGAAGCGCCCCTTCGCCGCGAGTTCCGCGACGGTGCCCGCACCGACGTAGAACATCGACTGCCGCAGCCCGCCCACCAGTTGGTGCGCCACCGCGGCGAGCGGTCCGCGATAGGCGACCCGGCCCTCGATGCCCTCGGTGATCAACTGGTCGTCGCTGGAGACCTCCGCCTGGAAGTACCGGTCCTTCGAGAACGACTTCTTGCCACGCGAACTCATCGCGCCCAGCGAGCCCATGCCGCGGTACGACTTGTACTGCTTGCCGTTGACGAGGATCAGCTCGCCGGGTGACTCCTCGCACCCGGCCAGCAGCGACCCGAGCATGACCGACTCCGCCCCCGCGACGATGGCCTTGGCGATGTCACCGGAGTACTGCAGGCCGCCGTCGGCGATCACCGGAACGCCCGCGGGGCCGCATACCTGCGCGACCTCGTCCACGGCCGTGATCTGGGGGGCACCGACACCGGTGACGATCCGGGTGGTGCAGATCGAGCCCGGGCCGACACCGACCTTCACCGCGTCGGCCCCCGCGTCGACGAATGCCTGCGCGCCCGCCCGCGTGACGACGTTGCCGCCGATGACCTGGACGTGCCGCGTGGCGGGGTCGGACTTCAGCCGCCGCACCATGTCGACCAGCATCGCGACGTGCCCGTGCGCCGTGTCGGCCACGAGCACGTCAACGCCCGCCTCGACGAGGGTGGTCGCCCGCTCCCAGGCATCGCCGAAGTAGCCGATCGCGGCGCCGACCATGAGCCGGCCCTGGGCGTCCTTGCTGGCGTTCGGGAACTGCTCGGACTTGACGAAGTCCTTGACCGTGATCAGCCCGGCGAGCCGTCCGCCGGCATCGACCAGCGGCAACCGCTCCCGCTTGTGCTGGCGCAAGATCGCGGCGGCGTCCTCGTGGGAGATCCCGACGGGCGCCGTGATGAGCGGCATCGCGGTCATCACCTCGTCGACCTTGGTCGTCGTCCACTCGGCCACGGGGACGAAACGCAGGTCGCGGTTGGTGATGATGCCCAGCAGCCTCCGGTCCCCGTCGACGACCGGCAGCCCGGAGATGCGGTACTGGCCGCACACCTCGTCGAGCTGCTCGAGCGTGGCGTCCGGACCGATCGTCACCGGGTTGGTGATCATCCCGGTCTGGGTCCGCTTGACCAGGTCCACCTGGTAGGCCTGGTCGGCGATGGACAGGTTGCGGTGCAGGACACCGAGGCCACCCTGGCGCGCCATCGCGATCGCCATGCGCGACTCGGTGACGGTGTCCATGGCGGCCGAGAGCAGCGGGATCGCGATCGATATCTCGCGGGTCAGCCGGGAGCGGGTGTCGATCTCGGCCGGGACGAGGTCGCCGGAATCACCGGGCAGCAGCAGCACGTCGTCGTAGGTCAGTCCCAGGGCGGCGAACTTCTCGGGAACCTCGGTCACGTCCTCACCTTCGCTCCACGAGTGCGGCTCGACTCACCCCCGCCGCTGCCGGTACCCCAGTCTAAGGGTCCGGTTGGCGCAACCGGCCGCCCCGGCCTTACCGTGGAGGGCGTGAACCTCGACGAAGGTCCGTCCGACCCGTTCCTGGACGATCCCGCCGACCCGGCCGCCCTGCTCGAGGACGTCGAGCCGCCGCAGCCGCTGAGCGAGGACGAGCGGGCGGACATCGAGGCCGACCTCGACGAACTCGCCGAGTTCCGCCAACAGCTCGAACCGGTCGGCGTGGCCGGCATCCTCGTCGAGTGCGGTGACTGCGGCGAGCAGCACTACTTCGGCTGGGACCTCATGGCGGCCAACCTGCGGGCGCTGCTGGGCGAGGGGCGCACCCACGTGCACGAGCCGGCGTTCTCGCCGGACCGCGAGTCCTACGTCAGCTGGGACTACGCCCGCGGCTACCTGGATGCCTGGGCGGCGCTGTCCAAGCGCCCCTGACGCTCCCCCGACCCGGCGGGCACCCGCTCGCGAACCTGCCCGGGGCCGGCCCGGCGCCGCGCGTTACCTTTCGCCCGGCCGCTCTTTATTCCTGCTGTACGCGACGGCGCAACTGGGGGCGCCGTCGCAGCAGGCACGAAAGGGCACGACGCAGATGGCCGAGGTGCGACGTCTTCCTGCCCCGCGCGAGGGCGACTGGGACTGGCAGCTGAATGCTGCCTGCCGGGGAATCGACACGGCGACCTTCTACCACCCGGAGAACGAGCGCGGCCCGTCCCGATCGCGGCGCGAGATGGCGGCGAAGGCGATCTGCGCGACCTGCCCGGTCGTGGAGAACTGCCTGCGCTGGGCGCTGCTGGCCCGCGAACCCTACGGGGTCTGGGGCGGGTTGTCGGTCGACGAGCGCGAGCGGATGCTCACGCGCCGGCCGGCCTGAGACGGGCATCGCCGCAGCGTTCCGGCCGCGGGGGTCGGCACGCTGCGGCGGTCACGTCGTCCGGCTCAGAAGCCGGGGCCGTGCGAGTGGCTGTGCCCGCGCCCGTGCCCGTGGCTGTGCCCGTGGCCGTCGTGGTCGTGCTCCGGCTCGGCGGGCTTCTCGACGATCGCGCTCTGGGTGGACAGCACCACCGAGGCCACCGAACCGGCGTTTGCCAGCGCCGCCTTCGTCACCTTCACCGGGTCGACGACGCCCTGGGCGACCAGGTCGCCGTACTCGCCGCTGGCCACGTTGAGCCCCTCGCCGGCGGGTCGCGCCACCACCTTCGACAGCACGACGTAGCCCTCGAGGCCGGCGTTGGCGGCGATCCAGCGCAGCGGCTCGCCGAGCGCGCCGCGCACGATCCCCACGCCGGTCGCCTCGTCGCCGGTGAGTCCGAGGTCGCCGTCCAGCACCGCGGCCGCGTGCACCAGCGCACTG
>SCQZ01000180.1 GCA_004299665.1 Jatrophihabitans sp. | reverse complement strand
GTCGTTCTTCGACGGCAACGAGGGCGAGCGGGTACCGCGCCTGCTCGAGGCGCTGACGGCCGGCGAGGACGTGCTGGTGGTCACCGACGCGGGGATGCCGTCCGTCTCCGACCCGGGGTACCGGCTGGTCACGGCCGCCGTCGCCGCGGGAATCGCGGTGACGGCGCTGCCCGGGCCGTCCGCCGTGACCACGGCACTGGCGCTGTCCGGGCTGCCCGTCGACCGGTTCTGCTTCGAGGGGTTCTTGCCGCGCAGGGCGGGGGAGCGGCGCCGCCGGATCGCCGAGTTGGCCGCCGAGCGCCGCACGCTGGTGTTCTTCGAGGCGCCCCATCGGCTGGCCGCGGCGCTGGCGGACCTGCGCGACCGGCTCGGTGCGGACCGCGCGGGAGCCGTCTGCCGGGAGCTGACCAAGACGTACGAGCAGGTCCGCCGCGGGACCCTCGCCGCGCTGGCCGAGTGGGCACGCGGCGACGTCCGCGGTGAGATCACCCTCGTCGTGGCGGGGGCAGGCCCGGCGGCGCCGGCGGAGCTGGACCTGGCGGCCCAGGTGGCGTCCCGCGAGGCGGCCGGGCTGTCCCGCAAGGACGCGATCGCCGCGGTCCAACATGACGCGGGCGTCCCGAGGCGGGCCGTCTACGAGGCCGTCCTCGCCGCCAAGAACGCGTGAGCGGGCCCCACTAGCCTGAGCGGGTGACCTCAGAGCGCATCCTGACCGCCGTGGCCTGGCCGTACGCCAACGGACCGCGCCACATCGGGCACGTCGCCGGCTTCGGCGTGCCGTCGGACGTATTCGCCCGCTACCAGCGGATGGCCGGCAACCGGGTGCTCATGGTCAGCGGCACCGACGAGCACGGCACGCCGATCCAGGTGCAGGCCGACGCGGAGGGCGTCTCCCCGCGCGAACTCGCCGACCGCAACGCCCTGCTCATCGCCAAGGACCTGCAGCACCTGGGGCTGTCGTACGACCTGTTCACCCGCACCACCACCACGAACCACTACGCGATCGCGCAGGAGATCTTCCTCGGCCTGCTCGCGAACGGTTACATCTTCCCCGAGAAGCAACTCGGCGCGATCAGCCCGTCGACGGGGCGCACGCTGCCGGACCGCTACATCGAGGGCACCTGCCCCATCTGCGGCTACGAGTCCGCCCGCGGCGACCAGTGCGACAACTGCGGCAACCAGTTGGACCCGACCGACCTGATCCGCCCGCGCAGCCGCATCAACGGCGAGACCCCCCGCTTCGTCGAGACCGAACAGATGATGCTCGACCTGCCCGCGTTCGCCGACGTCCTCGCCGAGTGGCTGAAGAAGCAGACGCACTGGCGGCCGAACGTGCAGAAGTTCAGCCTCAACCTGCTCGCCGACCTCAAGCCCCGTGCGTACACCCGGGACCTGGAGTGGGGCATCCCGGTCCCGCTGGACGGCTGGCGCGACCGCACCGACAAGTCGATCTACGTCTGGTTCGACGCCGTGGTCGGGTACC
>SCQZ01000179.1 GCA_004299665.1 Jatrophihabitans sp. | reverse complement strand
CCGTGCTCGAGGCCGGCGAGTGCGGGACCGAGCCGAGCACGGTGGTCGACTTCTCCGGCGCCGCCCCCGAGGTGCTGCGCGTCGGGGCGGGGGACCCGTCCCCGTTCGAGTGAGGAGCCGCACCGGTGATGCCATAGTTGTGGCATGACCCGCATACGGCTCAGCACGACGGTGGACGCCACGCTGCTCGCCGCGGCCCGTCGTGCGTCGGCGGGGCGCAGCGACGCGCGCATGGTGGATGCCGCCCTGGAGGCACTGCTGGCGCGGTCGCGAGCCGCCGAGATCGACGCGAGCTACGCGGCCTACGACGAGCATCCGCTGTCCGAACCGGACGTCTGGGGCGACCTTGCCACCTTCCGGGAGGTCGCTGCGAGATCGTGAAGGCGGTCCCCGGGCGCGGTGAGGTGTGGTGGTGCGAACTGCCCGAGATCGGTCGCCGACCCGTCGTCGTGCTCTCGCGCGATGCCGTCATCTCGCGGCACCGGCGCGCGCTGGTGGCGCCCTGCACGACCACGATCCGCGGTCTGGCCAGCGAGGTGGGCCTCGAACCGGGGGACGATCCCGTCCCGCGGCGCTGCGTGGTGAACCTCGACTCGGTGGAGAGCGTCTCGGTGGCGGTGCTGGTGCGGCGCCTGGGTCGCCTGTCCGACGCGCGGATGCTGCAGGTCTGCGCGGCCCTCGCCGTGGCGGTGGACTGCGCGGGCTGAACTCCCGGGGCTACTGCTGCAGGTTGGCGATGCCGGTCGTGTCCAGTTGCGCGATCGAGTAGGCGGCGAAGTTCTGGTACGGCCCGCGTCCGGCGAAGTACGGGGTGACCTGCTGCGCGAACTCGGCCGCGGTGAACACGCCGTCGGCGGCCTCGAACTTGTGCTCGACGGTCGCCGGAGCGAGCAGCGCGACCATGCCGCCGTAGACGACGAAGACCTGGCCGGTGATGTTCTCTGCGGCGGGGGAGGCGAGGTACCGGACGAACTCGGCCACGCGCTCGGGCGCCAGCGCGTCCAGACCCCCGGAGGGGTCGTCACCGAACACGTGCCCGGTCATCGCGGTGCGGGCCCGCGGGCAGATCGCGTTCGCACGCACGCCGTAGCGCGACAGGCCCTGCGCGGTGGACAGGGTGAGAGCCGTGATGCCGGCCTTGGCGGCCGAGTAGTTGGGCTGGCCCGCCGAGCCGAACAGGAACGCCTCGGAGGAGGTGTTGACTACCCGGCCGTAGACCGGCCCACCGGCGGCCTTGCTGGCGTTGCGCCAGTGGACGGCCGCGGCCCGGGACAGCCCCGCGTGCCCCTTGAGGTGGGTGCGGATCACGTCGTCCCACTGCGCCTCGGTGAGGTTGAACAGCATCGTGTCGCGGATGACGCCGGCGTTGTTGACGACGACGTCCAGGCTGCCGAAGTTCGCCACCGCGGCGCCGACGAGGGTGTCGCCCATCGACCAGTCGCCGATGTCCCCGGTGACGGCCACGGCACGTCCACCGGCGGCCTCGATCTCGGCGACGACCTCGTGCGCGCCGTCACCGATGTCGTTGACGACCACGCCCGCCCCGGCGGCGGCCAGCGCCAGTGCCTCGGCGCGGCCCAGCCCGGCGCCCGCTCCGGTGACGACGGCGGCCCTCCCGTCCAGGTCGATCGATTCGCTCATGCCGGGCATTGTCGCCGTGCCGGGGCGGCTCCGACGGGGCGCGGTCCTGTCCAGCGGGACGCGGACCGTTCCGCGGTGGTGGCATGGCGCACGCTCGGCGCATGGCGACGCTGAACCTGGCCGACATCTACGAGGCCGTCGCGCGCGCGGTGCCGGACCGCCTCGCACTCGTCTGCGGCGACGACCGGCTCACCTACGCCGAACTGGACCGCCGGGCGAACCGGGTCGCCCGGCACCTGCTCGGCACCGGGCTGCGGGCCGGCGAGCACGTCGGGCTGCACCTGCCCAACGGCGCCGTCTACGTCGAGTCCCTGCTCGGCGCGCTGAAGGCCCGGCTGGTCCCGATCAACATCAACTACCGCTACACCGCCCACGAACTGGCCTACCTGTACTCCGACGCCCGGCTGGCCGGTCTTGTCGTGGACGCCGAGTACGCCGCGGCGGCGGCCGATGTCGCGGGGAGCACCCCGCTGCGGCACGTCACCGTCGTCGGCGACGCGGACCTCGCGTGGCCGGTCCCGCACACGGGCTACCCGCACGGCGGCGAGGACGGCCCGCTGCCGGGTGAGCGCAGCCCCGACGACCGGTTCGTGCTCTACACCGGCGGCACCACCGGCAACCCGAAGGGGGTGATCTGGCGGCAGGAGGACTTCTTCGTCAGCGCGCTGGCCGGCGGCAACCCGTACGGCGAGCCGCGCCGCAGCGCCGAGGAGGTCGCGGCCGCCGCGGCCGGGACGCCGCCGATGACGTTCCTGCTCGCCGCGCCGCTGATGCACGGCGCCGCCAGCTACAACCTGTTCATGGCGTTCTGCCTGGGCGCGGCGGTGGTGCTGGACCGCCGCTTCGACGCGGTGCGGGCGCTGCGCCTGGTGCAGGACGAGCGGGTAATGGTCGTGACCGTCGTGGGCGACGCGATGGCGCGCCCGCTGGCCGACGCGGTCGCCGCGCACGGCGCCGAGTTCGACCTGGGCTCCTGGAAGGTGCTGGGTTCGGGCGGGGCGCTGCTGTCGCAGTCGGTCTGCGACGAGTTGCGCGCGCTGATACCGGACCTGATGGTCAACAACGGGTTCGGGGCGTCGGAGTCCGGCATGGACGGACGGCTGGAGGTCGGCGCGGACGGCCTGCCGCGACTGGCCGCGGCCCCGAACGTCCGGGTGCTCGACGAGTCGCTGCGCCCGGTGCCGCCGGGCGGGGTGGGGCGGATCGCGAAGTCCGGGCACGTGCCGCTCGGCTATCTCGGCGACCCGGTGGCGAGCGCCGCCACGTTCCCCGTCGTCGACGGCGTGCGGTGGGTCGTCCTGGGTGACCTCGCGCGCGTGGAGCCGGACGGGTCGATCGTGCTGCTGGGCCGCGGCTCGCAGTGCATCAACACCGGTGGCGAGAAGGTGTTCCCCGAGGAGGTCGAGGAGGCGCTCAAGTCGCACCCGGCGGTCCTCGACGCCCTCGTGGCCGGCGTCCCGGACGAGCGGTTCGGCGAGCGCGTCGGCGCCGCCGTCGAA
>SCQZ01000178.1 GCA_004299665.1 Jatrophihabitans sp. | reverse complement strand
GCTGGCCGCGTCAGGCGTGCACCAACTGCTCAGCCGCGAGCCATCGCTGGAAGAACTGTTCCTCGCCCACTACGGCCGTGAACCGGTCGCGGCGGGAAGCGTGTGACGTGCTGGCCACCGTCGCGGGAGGCGACCGCCCCGCCGGGGCCGTGGTCGCGGTGGCGACGGCGAAACGGGCCGCGCGCTCCGGCGCGATCTGGGGCGCCCTGTTCGGGCTGCTGGTCGCCAACGAAGCGCTGACCTACAAGACGAACTTCCCCACCGCCGAGTCCCGGGCCACCGCCGTCGCCGCAGGCGCAAGCCGTGGGCTGACCGCCGTCATCGGCCCGGCGCGTGAGGTGGACACCCTCGGCGGCTGGTTGGCGTGGCGCACGTTCGGCCTGCTGGTGATCGTCGGCGCAATCTGGGGGCTGCTCGCAGCGACCCGCCTGCTGCGCCGCGAGGAGGACGCCGGCCGCTGGGAGCTGTACCTCGCCGGGCGGACCGCCCGCCGTCACGCCGCCGTGCAGGGCCTGGCCGGACTCGCTGCCGGCTACCTCACCCTCTGGGCGCTGACGGCGACCCTCACCGTGTACGGCGGATCGCGCCCCGCCGTGGACCTATCGGTGTCGGCGTCGCTGTTCTACGCGACCGCGGTCACCGCGAGCGCCGCGATGTTCCTGGCCGTCGGCGCGCTGGCCGGCCAGGTCGGCGGCACCCGGCGGCAGGCCAACGGCCTGGCCGCTGCCGCGTTCGGGTCGGCCTACGTCATCCGCATGATCGCCGACTCCGGCACCGGGCTCGCCTGGCTGCGCTGGGCCAGCCCGCTCGGCTGGGTCGAGAACCTGCAGCCGCTGACCGGCTCCCGACCCCTCGTGCTGCTCCCGATACTCGCCCTGACCGTCACCGCGGGCGGCGCCGCAGCGCTGGTCGCGGGGCGACGTGACCTCGGCGCCGGTGTCCTGGCGCGCAACCGCACGGCACAGCCTTCGCTGCGGCTGCTCGGCGGGCCGGTCGTCCTCACGGCGCACCTCGAACGGTGGGTCGCGCTCGCATGGACGGTCGGCCTCGCGTTGCTCGCGCTGATCTTCGGCGTGACGGCCGCGACGGTCGGCGACACCGAGGGCGGCACCGGGTCCGTGGAGCAGGCCGTCGCCCGCCTCGGCGGACGGGCCGCCGGCCCGACGGCCTGGATCGGCTACGAGTTCGTGTTCGTCTCCGCGCTGATCGCGTTCGCGGCGGCCGGCCAGGTCGCCGCACTGCGCGGCGAAGAAGCCGCCGGGTATCTCGACAACCTGCTCGCCCGCCACGTCAGCCGCGAACGGTGGCTGCTCGGACGCCTCGGCCTCGCGGTGCTCTTCGTCGCCGCCACCGGCATCGCGACCGGCGTCGGCGCGTGGATCGGATTGACGACCGGAACCAGCGACGTCACCCTCGTCGCCATGATCCGAGCCGGCCTGAACGCAGCCCTGCCGGGCATCCTGGTCCTGGGGCTCGGCGCGCTGCTCTACGGCCTGGCACCCAGGGCAGCGGCGCCCGTCCTCTACAGCCTGATCCTCTGGTCCTTCCTCATCGAGATCGTCGGCTCCAGCATCACCACCAACCACTGGCTGCTCGACACCGCGATGCTCACCCACCTCGGGCCGGTCCCGGCCGCCGATCTCAACTGGACCGCCGCAGCCTGGTTCACCGCGCTCGCGCTCGGCGCCGGGGCCGCCGGGCTCACCCTGTTCCCGCGCCGGGACCTGAGTTCCGCGTGACGAACCCCCGCGTCAGGTATGCGCGGGGGTGACCGTCTCCGGTTCGTGGGTCGCCCCGCCCGCATCCGGTCCCGCTCCGGCCGCCGCCGCCTCCTCGCGCGCCGCCTGCAGCCCCGACACCATGCGCAGCGGCACCTCCTTGAGCCGCAGCGCCAGCACGAACGCGAACACCAGCACCGCCGCGCCCACGAGGAACACCAGGTCCATGGCGCTGGAGAAGCCGGTCAGGAACGGGTGGGCCAGCACCTTGTCCATGTGCTCGAGGAACGCGGTGTCGTTCAGGTTCGCACCGCTGCCCGGCTTGAGCATCGCGGCCTGGTCCGGGTGCAGGGCCGCCGCGTGCTGGAAGGCGGGCGTCGGCGCCGCCTTCTCGTAGGCGGCCTTGATCTTCGAACCGGCGCTGGAGAACAGGATCGAGA
>SCQZ01000177.1 GCA_004299665.1 Jatrophihabitans sp. | reverse complement strand
CCGGGCCAGGGCCAGCAGATCCCCGAACCGATGGGTCGCTCTTGACGTCGCGGACATGCCGGCAGCATAGTGGAAATATGCAACTAGGTTGCGTATCTGACGGAACGGTGCCCCGGTCGTCCCGGCTCCGGGTCTCGACGCCGGTGCTGGCACGGTGCGTGCTGGCCGGCGTCGCGATCTACGTCGCCGTCGACGTGCTGCTCGCCTTCCTGCGCCCCGGGTACAGCCTCGTCCGCAACGCCGAGAGCGACTACGGCCGCGGGCCGTGGTTCTGGGTCATGGACCTGAACTTCCTACTGCGGTGCGCGCTGTCCCTGGCGTTGCTCGCCGCCCTGGTCCGCACCGCGCGCCTCGACGGCCGCGGCCGCGCCGGGCTGGTGCTGTTCGGGGCGTGGGCCGTCTGCTCCGGGCTGCTCGCGTTCTTCGCCGACGACGTCGAGGGCACCAGGACGCACGGCAGCGGCGTGGTGCACCTCGGGCTGGCCCTGGTCGCGTTCACGGCCGTCACCGCCGGCACGCTGCTGCTGTCGGCGTCCCTCGCCACGGACCCGGCCTGGCGCCCGGCGGCCCGTGCGCTCCTCGCGATCGCGGTCGCCGGCGCCGCCGCCTACCTCGCGCTCGGAGCCGCCGTGAAGCGTCCCCACGGCCCGGACGGCCTCGTCGAGCGGGTCTTCCTCGGACTGCAACTGCTGTGGATCGCGGTCGCGGCGCTCGCCCTCATCAGGCGAGCGGAGTAGTTGCTACCGCCGCGGGCTCAGTGTGCCGAGTGGGAGCGCCACGACGGCTCGTCGCCGGGCACGCCCCAGTTGCTCAACTGCCCGACGATGATCGGGACGCTGATCATGACGGCGAAGCCGAGCAGCGCGAAGGAGAAGGGCCCGGCCTGGTCCGCGCCGGCCCAGAAGGCGATCGCGGTCGCGACCGCACCGAGCATCGACAGCGCCGCGAGGCCGATCAGGATCCGCATGCCCTCACCCTATTTCACGGTCCCTCGACACCGCGCTCCGGCACGACGCTCCAGCACGATCGGTGACGCAGACCCCGGCGGAACCGGCTATGCTTCCTACTGATATTGGTTCTAGTCTTCGCCGAGTGCTCGAGGAGCAGCCGTGCCACGCATCGCCGAGATCCGCGCGGCGGCCGAGCCGAGCTCGCCCGAGCAGCACGCGCGGCAACTCCGTATCCTGCACGCGGCCGAGGAGTTGGGCAGCGAGACCGACCTCGACCACGTCCAGATGCACGAGGTCGCCAAGCGCGCGGGCGTCGCGATCGGAACCCTGTACCGCTACTTCCCCTCCAAGACGCACCTGTTCGTGGGCGTCATGTCCTATCGCATCGAGCAGATGGGCGAGGCGCTCGGCCGCCGCCGGCTCAAGGGCGATCCGGTCGACCGGGTTTTCGACGTGCTGGTCCGGGCCAACCGTGCGCTGCTGAGCCGCCCGGAACTGGCCAACGCGATGATGAAGTCCTCGAACGCGGCGAACGCGACCGCGATCGGGGACGTGTCCCGCATCGACAACACGATGCGCGACGTGCTGCTGCAGGCCGCCGGCATCGAGGCGCCGACGCAGGACGACCTGGCGATCTTGCGCGTGCTGCTGCAGGCGTGGGGCGGCATCCTGGCCGCCAGCCTGAACGGCCGCCTGGCCCTCGCCGACGCCGAGAGCGATCTGCGCCTGGCCTGCCAGATGCTGATGGCCGGCACGTCGGCGGTGGCCGGCCGTGAGGCCCGCCGGACCGGTTAGTCCCGGACGCCGGCCGCGAGCGCCGGGGCGGGCGGCCGCGCGCCGCGTGCCCGGTCGCGGACCAGTCCCGCCAGCGACGGATGGGTCGCGAGGGGAGGCGCCGCCGCGGCGACGCCGGCCGCGCGGGCCCGTTCCAGGCCGGCGTCGAGCAGCCGGCCCGGTGCGAGGAAGTACGGCAGCACGGCCGGCCGCCGCACCCCGTCGGCACGCAGCGCCGTCACCGCCCGCTCCGGCCCGGGCCGGCAGGAGACGAAGGCGTGCCGCACCGGACGGCCGGTAGCGGCGGCTACCTGCGCGGCGACGGCGGCGGTGCGCGCGTTCGCGGCGGCGTCGCCGGACCCTGCCGCGAGCAGCACGAAGCCGTCCGCGCCGGCGAGCCCGTGCGCGTGCCCGGCGAGCGCGCCGACCAGGGACGGATCCGGGCCCAGCGGGTCGGCGAGCGTGATCGCGCGGCCGGCGGCGCCGTTCGCGAGCAGCCGTCCGGGCAGGTCGACGCTCGCGTGATACGCCCGGCCCAGCAGCAGCGGGACGACGGTGACCTCGCCGCGCAGGTCCGCCAGCGCGTCCTCGAGCAGCGGGCGCGCCAGTTCGAGGAAGGCCAGCCGCACCGGCTCGGGCCGGCACAGCCATCCGGCGCGGCGGGCGAGATCGGCCAGCGTCGCCGCCGAGCGTGGGTCGCGGCTGCCGTGCCCGACGAGCAGGATCGTCATGCCCGCGCCGCCACCAGGCCGCGGCGCACCAGGACCCTGCGCTCCAGGGGCTCGAGGGCGACGACCTCGACGAGCAGCCCCACCGCGAGGATCGCCAGCACCGAGGTGATCATGAGCGGCAGGTCGCCGTGCCTGCCCGCGCGACTGAGCAGCACGCCCAGCCCGCCGTCCCGCGTGGTGGCGGCGACGATCAACTCGGCCGACATGAGCGCGCGCCAGGCGAACGCCCAGCCGCCCTTGAGGCCGTTCAGGTACGCGGGCACGGCCGCCGGGAGCAGCACCCGCCGCAGCAGCGTGACGCCCCGCGCGCCGAGCGCCACGCCGGCCTGCCGGACCGCCGGAGAGGTGTGGTCGAACCCGGTCACCGCCCCGGCCGCGATCGCCGGCGCCGAGCCGGCCACCACGACGGCGTACATCGCCGCGCTGCCGTGGTCGAACCACAGCAGCGCGAACGGCACCAGCGCGGCGGCGGGCAGTGCCTGGAACCCGTACAGCAGCGGGGACACGACGCGCCGCACCGGCCGCACGGCGCCGACCGCGAACCCCACCACCGTGCCCAGGACCACGGCCAGCGCGAAGCCCGCGACCGCGCGCACGATGCTGGCGGTCGCGGCCGAGATCAGCTCAGCGGGGTGCACCGTCGTCCACCGTCGCGGCCAGCGCTTCGGCGATCTCCCGCACCAACTCGGCCCGCCCGCCCGGGCGGCCCGTCGCCCAGTGGTCCGTGCCGCGGCCCGGTC
>SCQZ01000176.1 GCA_004299665.1 Jatrophihabitans sp. | reverse complement strand
CACTGATCATCGGTGCCTCGGCCGCGTTCCTCGTCTCGGTTCTCATCCTCAAGCGCTCGGTGCTCACCGAGAAGATCGCCCGCCACGGCTTCCACCTCACCCGCGAGTACGACGTCGACCCGCTCGAGGTGCTGTTCGTCGGGGAGGTCATGGAGCACACGGTGCTCACCTTCGACGCCGAACTGCCGGCGGACGAGGCGCTGCGCTCGATCTCGGGCACCGACCCGCTCAGCGTCGCCGAGCGCCGCCAGATGCTCTACCCGATCCTCGGCGACGGGGATCGGCTGACCGGGGTGGTGACCCGCACCCAGTTGGAGGGCGCGGTGCACAACGGGTGCGGGGAGACGACCGTCAGCGCGCTGTCCATCCGCACCCCGGTGGTCGCGCATGCGGACGAGACGCTGCGCGCCGTCGCGGTGCGGATGGCCGACCGGGAGGTAGACAAGATGCCCGTCGTCGGCAGGGACGACCCGGGCCGCGTCGTCGGGATCGTCACCTTGACGATGCTGCTGGCGGGGCGGTTGAAGGACCTGCAGGAGGCGCGCGACTACGAGCGCGTGCTGCGCCCGCGGGTGGTGCGGCCGCGCCGCCGCTCGCCGCGGTGACCCGGCCGCCCGCGGCGTGACCGAACAGACAGCGCCGCGCTGCTCAGGCCGAGCTCGGGCGCGCTGTGATATAGAGATCCCAAGGAGTATCGAGATGCGACAGAGTATTGACCTTCGTTCCGCCGGGGTTCACCTCACGACCCGACGCCGGTGCCCGGCCGACCCGGCCCCGCACGGCGGGAACCGCCCACCCGACATCGGCCTGACCGAGCGTCCCCACCCGCGCCCCGAGAGTCCGCTCGGGCGGTGGGTGGTGCGCTCGCAGTTCCGCCGGCACCAGTCGCGTCGCGCGGTTCCCCGCGTCACCGCGCTGCCCCGCTCCGGCACCGCGCTGCTCGACACGCTCGAGGTCGACCCGATGCGGATCGTCCGGGCCGACGCCGCGGAGGTCGCCGCGCGGCTCGGTCTGTTCGGCGGTGGCGCCGTGCTGGTCACCGACGCGGATGGTCCGCTCGGCGCCTACGTGGTCGCCGTCCTGGAGGCGCTCGGCGTGCGCGTGGTTACAGCCGCGCACCACGGTGGCGCGCTGCTGCTGCCCTCCGACGAGATCGGCCACGTCGTCCATCTCGGGCCGCTGTCCGGGCGCGACGCGTTCGGCCGGGACCCGGCCGGAACCCTGGGCGCGAGCATGACGGTGCTCGGGCAACTGCTCGACCACGCCCGCGCGCACGGCGCGCACCTGACCTTCGTCTCGGCGGCCGACGGGGGCCAGCGGCTGGACCTGGCCAACCCGAGCACGTTCTACCCCGCCGCCGAACGCGTGGCCGAGGCGATGTGCGCCAGCTACCGCGACCAGTACGGCGTGGCGTCCAGCATCGTGCGGCTCGCCCATGTGTACGGCCCGGCCTTCGACGTCGACGTCGACGGCGCCGGCGCATGGATCGAGTTCGTCCGGAACGCGGTCGCGGGCGAGACCGTCGTCGTCCGGACCACCGACAGCCGGCGGCTGCCGTGGACCTACGTCGCCGACGCCGCCGAGGCGGTGCTGCGGACCGCGCTCACCGGCGCGGATCGTCAGGCCACGGTCGCGTTCCAGGCCGTCGACGACCGGTTCCGCAGCGACATCCGCGCCTTCGCCCGGGCCGCGCTGCGCAGTTCCGGCCGGCCCCCGGCGATCGTCAACCGCATCACCGGATCCGATCGGGCGGTGACCGAGGAAGGCCTGTCCCTGGAGTACGGCAACCCGCCGCGCCCGCCGGGCTGGCGGCCGCACACCGACCTCGACGACGGCATCGGGCGCACGGTGCGCTGGTACGAGGACGCGCTCGCCGCGGCGCAGGCCGACCTGGAGAGCGTCACCGGCACCGAGGGGTGACGCCCGACTGCGACCGGCCGCCGGTGATCCGTCGGTGGGTCGGGACGGGTGCGCTCTGAGTAGATTGCCGGGCGTGAGCATCGCGCGGGAATCGCAGCCCGAATCGCCGACGGACCCCCGGCCGATCTGGGTACCGGATCCGGCCGCCTCGAGCAGGATCGAGATGTTCCGCGCGTTCGTCAACGACCGGCACCGCCTCGCGCTGGACGACTACGCCGGACTGCACCGCTGGTCGGTCGAGAACCTCGACGCGTTCTGGCTCGCGATCTGGGACTTCTTCGAGATCGTCGCCGACGGGGCGCCGACGGTCGCCCTCGCCGACGACACGATGCCCGGTACGGTCTGGTTCCCCGGGGTGCGGCTCAACTACGCCGAGCAGGTCCTGCGCCATCCGGCGAGCGAGAAGCCCGCGTTGATCGAGGTCACCGAGTACGGCCGCGAGAGCGCGGTCAGCTGGCACGAGTTGCGCGAGCGGACCGCCGCGCTGGCGGCGACGCTGCGCGATCTGGGCGTGCAGCAAGGTGATGCGGTCGTCGGCTACCTGCCGAACACGAGCGTCGCGGTGATCGCCTTCCTCGCCACCGCGTCCCTGGGTGCGATCTGGTCCGCGTGCGCCCAGGACTACGCGGCCAAGGGCGCCGCGGACCGGTTCGGCCAGCTGAACCCCGCCGTGCTGTTCACCGCCGACGGCTACACGCACAACGGCACGTGTTACGACCGGCGCGCGGAGGCCGAGGACCTCATCGGCCGGCTGCCGACGCTGCGCGCGGTGATCACCGTCGACAACGCCGGACTCGGCGCGCCGTCGACCGCCGTGCGAACCATGACCTACGACGAGGCGATCGCCAACCAGCAGCGCGTCGCACCCGAGCGGCTGCCGTTCGACACCCCGCTGTGGGTGCTGTTCACCTCCGGCACGACCGGCGCCCCGAAGGGGATCGTGCACGGGCACGGCGGCGTGGCGCTGGTCCACCTCGAGCAGCTCGCGCTGCAGAACGACATCGGACCCGACGACGTCTTCTTCTGGTACACCAGCACGAACTGGATGATGTGGAACCTGCTGCTGTCGGGGCTGGCGTGCGGGGCGACCCTGCTCCTCTACGACGGCAGCCCGCTCGCGCCCACGGCGGACCGGCTCTGGGAGGTCGTCGACAAGCACAAGGTCACCGTCTTCGGCACGAGCCCGGGCCACCTGCTCGCGAGCGAGAAGGCGGGGCTGCACCCGCGCAGCGACCACGACCTGTCGCAGCTGCGCTCCCTCGGCTCGACCGGTGCGACACTTCCGGTGTCGGCGTTCCACTGGGTGCACGACAACGTCGGCGCCGGCGTGCAGATCGGGTCCACCTCGGGCGGGACCGACTTCGTCAGCGCCTTCGTCGGGCCGGCCCCGACGGTGCCGGTGTGGGCGGGTGAGATCAGCTGCGTCTTCCTGGGCATCGCCCTCGAGGCGTGGGACCCGCAGGGCCGGTCCGTCGTCGGCGAGGTCGGTGAACTGGTGGTGTCCAAGCCCATCCCGTCGATGCCGCTGTACTTCTGGAACGACCCGGACGGGCGGCGGTACCACGACGCGTACTTCTCGACCTATCCCGGCGTGTGGCGCCACGGTGACTGGATCACCGTCACCGACCGCGGCAGCGTGATCATCCACGGGCGGTCGGACTCGACGCTGAACCGGCACGGGGTGCGGCTCGGCAGCGCCGACATCTACGAGGCCGTCGAGCAGCTTCCCGAGATCGCCGAGGCGCTCGTCATCGGCGCCGAGGAGGGTGACGGCGGGTACTGGATGCCGCTGTTCGTGGTGCTGGCCCCCGGGGCGGAGCTGGACGACGCCCTGCGGGACCGGATCCGGACCGCGATCCGCACCAGCGCCTCCCCCCGTCACGTCCCGGACGAGGTGATCGCCGTCCGCGCCATCCCCCACACACGGACCGGCAAGAAGATCGAGGTTCCCGTCAAGCGGCTGCTCCAGGGCGCCGGTGCCGACCAGGCCCTCGCGATCGGTGCCGTCGACGACCCGTCGCTGATCGACATGTTCACCGAGATCGGTCGGCGCCACCGCGGGGAGTCGTAGTGCGCGCACCGACCCGGGTCCCGGCGCAGGGGCTCCCCGAACAGGTCACGATCTACGAGGTCGGGGCACGGGACGGGCTGCAGAACGAGGCGGCGATCGTCCCCGTCGAGGTCAAGGCCGAACTGCTCGCGCGGCTCGCCGACGCCGGCCTGCGGACGATCGAGGCAACGAGCTTCGTGCACCCGAAGTGGGTGCCGCAACTGGCCGACGCGGACGAGTTGCTGGCGACCTACGCCCCGGTCGCCGGCGTCCGTTACCCGGTGCTGGTCCCGAACGAGCGCGGGCTCGCCCGCGCGATCGCCGCGGGCGTCGCCGACATCGCGATCTTCGCCAGCGCCACCGAGACCTTCGCGCAGCGCAACCTCAACCGGACGCTCGAGTCGCAGTTCGCGATGTTCGAGCCGGTCGTGGCCCAGGCCCGCGAGCACGCCATGACGGTGCGCGGCTACGTCTCGATGTGCTTCGGCGACCCGTGGGAGGGGCAGGTCGCGATCGAGCAGGTGGTGCGGGTCGGCAAGCGGCTGCTGGACCTGGGCTGCGCGCAACTCTCCCTCGGCGACACCATCGGCGTGGCGACGGCCGGGCACGTCACGGCACTGCTGTCCGCCTTCGCCGGCGCGGGGGTGGACGCCTCGGTGCTGGCCGTGCACTTCCACGACACCTACGGCCAGGCGCTGGCGAACACCCTGGCCGCGCTGCGCGCCGGGATCACCACGGTCGACGCCTCCGCCGGGGGACTCGGCGGCTGTCCGTACGCGAAGAACGCCACCGGCAACCTGGCCACCGAGGACCTCGTCTGGCTGCTCGACGGCCTGGACATCGAGACCGGCGTGGACCTCGACAAGCTGGTCGCAACCAGCGTGTGGATGGCGCGCCAGCTCGGTCGGCCCAGCCCGTCACGCGTAGTCCGGGCGCTCGCGGGCTGACCCGCCGCGCGGCCCGAGCCACCCGCCCCAGCCGAACAGGACCGCGACCAGCGCCAGCACCGCGGTCACGGCGAGCGCGTTCAGCACGACCACGCCGTAGCCGTGCGCGGGCACCGACACGAACGGGTACGGGTACCAGCCCCAGATCGCGCCGCGCAGCAGGGTGTAGCCGAACCACGCGAGCGGCCACACCAGCGCGGTGGCGAGCAGCCGTGCCGTCAGCCGCGGGCGCGGCCCGAACACCAGCCAGCCGAGCACCATCGCGATGGGCGCGGCGTAGTGGAACACCGCGTTCGTGGCGGTCTCGGCCCAGCCGCGCGGCTCGTGGACGCGGGCCAGCACCGTCGAGTACACGATGCCGGTCACCGTGATCCCGAGCAGCGCGTCCAGGTGCACCAGCGACCACGCGAAGGACGGCCGACCGGGCCGCCACGCCAGGCGGACGGCCGCGAGGACGCACAGCAGGTTGCTCTGGATGGTGAAGAAGCTCAGGACCCGCACCACGCGCCCCGCCGCGCTCGCCCCCGCCAGCGTTCCGACATCGGAACGCGGTGGCAGTCCGGGCACGTCGAGCGCGATCTTCAGTTGCAGCACGAACGCCGCGAGCACCAGCAGCGCCAGCGCGGCGTACCAACCACGTGCCGCGAGCGGCAGCCTCACACCAGCAGGCGCCGGTCGACCGGAGGCGGAGGCGGAGCGACGTCGTCACGGTCGTCCCGGCCGTCCCCACCCTGGCACCGCGGGCACCACGGCTGCAGGCGGCGATGGGTCGCGTGCGAGACGATCAGGTAGATCATGGTGCACTGGATGAGCGCCCACGCGATCCTGCCGGCCTGGCTCGTCTCGAAGTTGGACCCGATCAGCACCGCCAGGTACGGCAACAGGTACCGGGGTTCCATGGCGGCATGCGCCACCCAGAACCGCCGCTGGTAGGCCTCGGCCTGCGCGCCCGGATTGAGCGGGATGGTCGCCGCGCACTGTTCGCACAGGCGGCGGTCGTGCTGGCGCATCAGCAGCCAGCTTCCCAGCACGGTCACCAGCAGCAGCAGCGGGACGGTGAGGGCGAGCGCGCCCGGGAGCGGGTAGAGGCCGACGATCACCACGCCGACGATCGCCGTACAGATGAACAGGTGCGCATAGTGACCCAGCCGATCGGCCAGGTGAGCGCTGCCGAGCCCGTCCGCAAAATAGTGCATTCCCCGCGCCTTTCCCCGGTTCCCATTCTCGCCCGGCCCCCCGCGAACTGGCAACCATCCGAACGGATGACGCGCCCCCTCCCTGTCACCGGGGAGCGGGGCGCGTCGCCGGATCGTCCGAGCCTCAGCCGTGGCGGCCGTGCAGGCGCCAGGCCACGCCGCCGGCGGCCGCGAGCGCCAACCCCACGATCAGCAGCACGATCGGTGCGACCGGGTTGCCGTGGACCGCCTGACCGGCGGGCACCGCGTTGGGCACCGCGTTGGCCGCAGCCGTCTCCGCCGCAGCGACCGAACTCGACGGCGGCGCGGCCGGGCTGCTCGGTCCCGCGGCGGAGTTCGCCAGGCCGATGACCGCCGCCGGGTCGCCGATGAGGTGGATCTCCACGGCGCGTACGACGTTCGCGTAAGGCACGGCGGGCGGGGTCATGTTGTACTTCGGCAGGCTGTTGAGCTTGCTGGTGAAGGGATTGCGCGCGGGCGGGCCGGCGGTGGGCTGGACGTTGACCCCGAGGTCGACCAGTTGCTTGAGCGCGGTGGCGATCGGCGCCAGCGGGTTGGCGCCGCCGGCTGCGGCGATTGCGGTGACGAGATCGGAGATGGTCGTCCCGACCTGTGTCTGACCGGTGGTCAGGTCGCCGGTCAAGGTGTTCAGCAGTCCGGCGACGCCGCCGATCACCGGGTCGTTCTGCAGCCCGGTCAGGCACGCGCTGAACTTCTGCTGCAGCGGCGCGAGCAGGCCGTTGACCGCGTCCTGCAGCGCCTGGTTGAGGCCGGCCGGGCTGGTGATCCAGGTCAGCAGGTAGTCCAGCAGGTCGGTGTTCGGCGGCAGGTCGTTGATGTCCAGGCCGAGGAAGGTCAGCAGCTTGTCCAGCGAGACGGCGATCGTCCCGTCGGTGCCGACCGTGATCGAGCCACCCTCCAGGGCCGGCAGGCTCAGCGTCGCGGGCGCCGTGACGGTGCACGCCGCCGGCAACGGCCCGGACGCGCCCACCGCCGTGGTCAGCGTGCCGACCACGGCGCTGAGCGTGCCGTTGAGGGACGTCAGGACCTGCGCGAGCGTGCCGCCCAGCAGCGGTGACGCCGCGCTCAGGTCCAGCCCGGCGATGCGGTAGCAGGTGCTCGACGCGTCGGTGCAGTTCGCGGGCCAACCGGCGCCGAGTGCGGGACCGTAGGCGGGCGTGCGGGCAACCGAGTCCACCGCGCCCACCTGAACGGTGACGCCGCCGAGCGCCGCGGCCGTCGAGGTCCCCCCGGGGACCGGGACGGGGTTGTTGCCGGCGAGCCCGGCAGCGGTCAGGTCGATCGAGGCGCCACCGGCGGGAGGCTGTGAGGCGGGCGCGCCGCCGACGGAGACGCCGCCGGAGTTCGAGACCGCCCCGGCACCGCCGAAGGATTGCCCGTCGGTCCTGGCGAGCGCGACCTGGTTGGCCGCGCCGAGGCTGATACCGAGGATCTGCGGGAGCTGTAGTGCACCGGTCAGCGGCAGGTTGACCGCGTCGAGGGCCGTCACGTCCAGAGGGTTCTGGGTGCTCGTGGCACCGGGTGCGCTCGCCTGCGCGAAGTCCAGCTTGAGGACGCTGTCGAGGGGCTGCCCGCCCAGCAGCGCGTCCACGAAGTTGCCGGCCGACTGGGCGTCGGGGGTCGTCGCGGCGGTCGCGCCGCTGCCGCCGAGGAACGAGACGCCGGCGAGGGACACGGCGGCGGCGCAGGCGGCGGCCAGCACCCGAACCTTGCGCGACCGCCGGGGTGGGCGCGGTGCGGTGCTGTGGGAACGGGAATGACGCATGGCTTCCTCCGCACTGGCGAAGCGACGGCACGCTTCACGGGAAACGATCGCCCCACCCTGACGATCTACACAGCTGTCATCCAGCC
>SCQZ01000175.1 GCA_004299665.1 Jatrophihabitans sp. | reverse complement strand
GCGCGGCGCGTGCCGTTCCTGCAGCACCCGGGCCGCGCGCGGCGAGTGTCACCCGGCCCGTCACTAGCATGGGCGCGAGCCCTCGCCGCGAAGGAGACACCGTGCCCGCCGCCGACCCTGCCGCCCCACCCGCCGCGCCGGTCCGGGTGCCGGCCGGCACGTCGGCGGTGCAGGCGCTGCGGGAGGCGGGCGCCGTCCTGGACGGCCCGTCGGGGGCGGTCGTCGTGCGCGACGACGACGGTCTCCTGCACGACCTGTCCTGGACCCCGGACCGCGACGTCGAGGTAGAACCGGTGGCCGCGGCCGAACCGGACGGCCTGGCGGTGCTGCGCCACTCCACGGCACACGTGATGGCACAGGCGGTGCAGGACCTGTTCCCCGGAACCCTGCTCGGTATCGGCCCCCCCATCCAGGACGGGTTCTATTACGACTTCCTGCCTGCCCGGCCGTTCACGCCCGAGGACCTCGGCGCCATCGAGAAGCGGATGGGCGAGATCGTCAAGTCCGGTCAGCAGTTCTCGCGCCGGCCCGTCGACGACGACCGGGCTCGGGCCGAACTCGCGCACGAGCGCTTCAAGCTCGAGTTGATCGGCCTGAAGTCGAACGCCGCCGACGTCGCCGAAGGGGCGTCCATGGAGGTCGGCGCGGGCGGTCTGACCATGTACGACAACCTCGACCCAGCCTCCGGCAAGCAGGTCTGGACCGACCTGTGCCGGGGGCCGCACCTGCCGACGACCCGGCGCATCCCGGCATTCAAGCTCATGCGTACCGCGGCGGCGTACTGGCGCGGCAGCGAGAAGAACCCGCAACTGCAGCGGATCTACGGCACCGCGTGGGCCAGCCGCGAGGACCTCAAGGCGCACCTGCAGTGGCTGGAGGAGGCCGCCAAGCGCGACCACCGCAGGCTGGGGACCGAACTGGACCTGTTCAGCTTCCCCGACGAGATCGGATCGGGCCTGCCGGTCTTCCACCCGAAGGGCGGGGTCATCAAGCGGGTGATGGAGGACTACGTCCGGCAGCGGCACATGGAGGAGGGCTTCGAGTACGTCGGCACGCCCCACATCACCAAGCAGCACGTGTTCGAGATGTCCGGACACCTGCCGTACTACGCCGACGGCATGTTCCCGCCGATGGAACTGGAGGGCGCGAACTACTACCTCAAGGCCATGAACTGCCCGATGCACAACCTGATCTACCGCTCACGCGGGCGTTCGTACCGGGAGTTGCCGCTACGGCTGTTCGAGTTCGGCCACGTCTACCGCAACGAGAAGTCGGGTGTGATCCACGGATTGACCCGGGTGCGCGGCTTCGCACAGGACGACTCGCACTCCTACGTCACCCCGGAGCAGGCGCCCGCGGAGATCGAGCACCTGCTGAACTTCTGCCTCGGCCTGTTCCGGGACTTCGGCATGGCCGACTACTACCTGGAACTGTCCACCCGCGACGACTCGCATCCGGACAAGTTCGTCGGCAGCGACGAGGACTGGGCGGCGGCGACCGCGGTGCTGCAGGACGTTGCCGTGGCCTCCGGCCTGGATCTGGTCCCGGACCCGGGTGGTGCGGCGTACTACGGGCCCAAGATCTCCGTCCAGTGCCGCGACGCGATCGGGCGCGCCTGGCAGATGTCGACGATCCAGTACGACTTCAACCAGCCGGCCGGCTTCGGGTTGGAGTACCAGGCGGCCGACGGGTCGCGCCGGCAGCCGGTCATGATCCACTCGGCGAAGTTCGGCTCCATCGAGCGCTTCATCGGC
>SCQZ01000174.1 GCA_004299665.1 Jatrophihabitans sp. | reverse complement strand
TCGAGTTCTGCAAGCAGGGACTGCCGTCCTTCAAACGGCCCCGCAGGGTCGTCTTCGTCGACCGGTACCCGACCACCGCGACCGGGAAGATCCGCCGCGTGGAACTGCGCGAGATGGCCAGCACTGTCCTGGTGGACCGGCCGTGACCGTCCGCGCCCTCGCGGTCGCCGCAGCCGGGTCCGTGCCGGGCGCCGCTCGGGCGGTGCGCTGATGCTCGACGGCCGACCGTTGATCGACGTCCACCTGCACCCCGCCCACCGCGCCGGCCTGAAGCCGTCGTGGGACGTGTGGGTGCAGGACTTCGACTCGCCGGCGCTGCACGACCTCTACGACGGCGACGGCGCCGTGCGGCCGGACGCGTTCGAGGCGATGCTCGCCGGCGAGGGCGTGGACGCCGCCGTGGTGCTCGCCGAGTACAGCCCCCGGGTCACCGGCTGGCAGACCGTCGAGCAGATGCTGCCGCTGTGCTCGGACCGGGTCCGGATGGCCGCCAACGTCAACCCCCACGTGCACCACCCGGTGGCCGACGAACTGTCGCGCCAACTCGACCTCGGCGCGGTCGCGCTCAAGGTGCACCCGGTGCACGGTGGTTTCCCCGCCTGCGACCGGGCGCTGTACCCGGCGTACGACATCTGCCAGGACCGGGGGATACCCGTGGTGGTGCACTGCGGCACCTCCACCTTCCCCGGGGCACAGAACCGCTTCGGCGACCCGATCCTGCTCGACGAGGTGCTGCGGGACTTCCCGGACCTGGACGTGGTGCTCGCCCACGGCGGCCGCGGCTGGTGGTACGACGCGGCGGCGTTCCTCGCGCTGGCGAACGAGCACGTCTGGATCGAGTTGTCGGGCCTGCCGCCGTCGCGGCTGCAGGCGTACTACGCGCGGCACAACTGGGCCCGGCTGACCCAGAAGATGATCTTCGGAACCGACTGGCCGGGCATCCCCGGGATCGCGCGCAATGCGCGGGCCGTCGCCGCGCTGCTGCCCGACGACGCGACCACGGACCTGGTGCTGTGGCGCAACGCGGCGCAGGTGTACCACCTCAAGCCGCCGGCCTGAAGAGGATCACCACGGTCACCGCGGAGGAGCCATGACACTGCACTGGACGAAGGAAGACACCCCGCGGTGGGACGCCGACAAGCAGCGGCTGTTCGGCGACGCCGGCCTCGCCTCGGTGGGAATGGACCGCCCGGCCCGGGGTGCGCACCTGCCGGACGAGTGGTGGCGCGCCAGCGACGACGCCGGCGACACCGTGGGGTACGGCTGGCTCGATGCGGAGTGGGGGGACGCGCAGATCACCTTCCTCGCCGATCCGGCCCGGCGCGGGCAGGGAATCGGCGGATTCATCGTCGACCGACTCGAGCGGGAGGCGGCCGCCCGCGGGCTCAACTACATCTACAACGTGGTCCCGCCGACCCATCCCGACCCGGCCTGGATGACGCACTGGCTGACGCTGCACGGTTTCGTCGCGGGGACCGGCGACCTGCGCCGCCAGGTCCGGACCGACCCGCAGGCCTAGCCGGGCCGGGCATCGGCCGGGTGGCGTCAGCCGCAGGCGTAGTCGTAGTCGAGGTTGTTCGACACGTACTGGGTGAGTTCCACGACCCCGTCGCCCTCGAACGGCGTGAGGGCGCAGTTGCCCTGCGCCCTGCTCAGGGTGCGGGCGCCGGGGCGCCACTCGGGCAGTGGGTACAGCGGGCTGGACACCGCTACGGTGCCGAACAGCGAGGACCAGGCGCTGCTGCTCGAGTAGATGCCGACCGTTGCTCCGGCATGCTGCAGCGCGTAGACCATGCCCTCCAGGGAGACCTGGTTCTTCGCGGTGTCCGATGTCCAGGAGTTGGCGGTCTCGATGTCGAGCCACCACCTTCCGCCGGACACCCCCACCGTGCTCAGGTCGGCCCGGGCCCGTTCGTAGCCGTACTCCCACGAGCAGGGCAGGTCATCGGTCCAGACACCGGAGCAGGTTCCGTACGGGTCGGCGGCCACCGAGCTGGTGGGCCAGTCCGTCACGCCGTACTGGGCCAGCACGTCGCCGGGGTTGCCGGTGTTGATGTACAGCTGTGCCGTCGGCTGGCCGGCGAGGCCGGTTGACTTCTGCGCCCAGGCCCATTCGGACCCGAAGCAGGGGTTGAAGTTGCTGGCCTTGCCGCCGTTGACGCCGACGATCGCAAACGCCTGACCCGACGGCAAGGACGCGCCGCACTGCGGGTAACTGATGTCGTTGCCCGTCGATGTGGTCGAGACCGGCCGTGCCTGCGCGGCCACGGTCGGCAGCAAGCAGATGCCGGCCGCGACGATCAACGACGCGAGTCTTCGCACGATGCGACCCACCATGTCACCCGATCGGTTCGGCGAACCTCCGCACGCCGAACGCGACCGAGCCTAACAGCAGAAGCGGGCAACATCTGAACCTGATCACAGGGTCGTCGGAAGGTCCGGGCCGGTCCGCGCCTCGTCGCCCGACGAGGGACCGGACCCGTCACATGACGCGGCGGGTTCATCGGCGCGAGCGCCCGGTCTCCGGATGCTGATGACGATGGCGACGGCGAGCGCGGTGATGATGACGCCCCGGCCGGCCAGTGACGAGATCTCGGGATCGCGGTGCCGATGGTCTTGTGGCCGGTCTGCAGGGCAAGTTTGACGCCGATGATGGCGAGGATGAACGCCAGTGCCTTGCCGAGGTGGTGGAAGCGGTCGAGCATGCCAGCGAGCAGGAAGTACAGCGCCCGTAGGCCGAGGATGGCGAAGCCGTTGGAGGAGTAGACGATGAACGCGTCGTCGCTGACCGCCAGGACGGCGGGGCGGAGTCGACGGCGAAGATCAGGTCGCCGGCCTCGATCGCGGCGACGACGGCGAGCAGCGGGGTGCCCATCCGCCGGCCAGCCTCGGTGATGAAGAAGCGCGGGCCGTGGTACTCGTCGGAGATCGGGGCGACCCTGCGCGGCAGCCGCACCGAGACGCTCCGCCGGGGTCGATGCTGTCCTCGTCGCCGCCGCGCAGGAGTTTGACGGCGCTGTAGAGCAGGAGGGCGGCGAAGCCGAACAGCACGACGGTGAAGCGGGTGACGATCGTGACACCGGCCGCGAGGAAGATGCCGCGCAAGACCAGCGCGCCGAGCACGCCGAAGAACAACACCCGGTGCTGGTGGGCGCGCGGCACCTGGAAGTAGCCGAAGATCAGGGCGAAAACGAACAGGTTGTCCACCGACAGGCTCTTCTCGAGCAGCCAGGCGGTGGTGAACCCGATTGCGGGGTCGGCGCCGAGGGTCAACCCGAGCACGAGGGCGAAGACCAGCGACACGCCGACCCAGACGGCGCTCCAGGTGGCGGCTTCGCCGAAGCCGATGACGTGCGCGCCGCGGTCGGCAAGCAGGTCGACGGCGAGCATGGTCAGGATCACGGCGGCGAAGGCGAGCCAGGCCCACAGCGGGATGCTCATCGAGGTACTCCTCAGGCAGTCGGGTGCAGGTCCGGGACGGTCGGGCCGGCCGTTCGTCTTGTCTCACGATCGCGGCCTGCCGGGCCCGTGACAGAGTCCGAACCGGGACGAGGTTCCCGTCGGTGCTTGCGGGTTTCCGGCAATCACGCCTGGATGGCTACGTCTATGCGGTGGGGG
>SCQZ01000173.1 GCA_004299665.1 Jatrophihabitans sp. | reverse complement strand
GGGCCCGCCGCAGACCGCGACCCGCATCAGGCGGCCTCCACCTGTGTCGCCGCGCCGCGGTAGGGGGCGATCAGTTCGAGCGGGCGGCGCGCGCCCTCGGTCCCGCCGCGGGCGGCGAACACGGCGATGCCGGCGACGCCGGCGAGCCAGAAGACCGCCACCAGCAGGTAGGAGGCGGTGGCGCCGAGGCCGGCCGCGATAGTGGGCAGCGCCAGCGTGCCGACGATCGCGCCGATGCGGCCGATCGCCACGCAGGTCCCGACCCCCGCGCCGCGCAGGTGGGTCGGGAACAGTTCGGTGAACGTCGGGTAGGCCGACGTCCAGGCGGCGGTGCCGAAGGCATTCACCACGACGAAGGCGGCGATCACCCATCGCGCGTTGCCGGAGGCGGTGGCCGCGGCCAGCAGCCCCACCCCGCCGGCCGAGAGCAGATAGGTGACGCCGACCATGCGGCGGTGCCCGACCCGGTCGAAGAACGCCGCCATCACCAGGCCACCGGCCAGGCCGCCGACGTTGCCGACGATGTACACCAGCGGGATCGCCGCCTGACTGATGTGCACCTGCGGCAGCACCACCACAGACAGCAGCGCGAACAGCCCGTAGTAGCCGAACGCCTCGGCGAGGTCGAGCAGCGCCCCCAGCGCGAGCCGTCCGGGGTAGCGGCGTACCAGTTCGCCGACGGCCGAGCGGACGGGCAGCTGCGGTGCGGTCGTGACCGTTCGCTCGCGCACGACGCCGGAGGTCTCCAGGTGCCGCACGATCTGTTCGGCCTCGTCGAACCGGCCACGGGCGACCAGCCATCGCGGCGACTCCGGCAGGCGGCGGCGGAAGAACAGCACGATCAGTGCCAGCAGCCCGCCGAGGACGAACAGGTAACGCCAGGACGTCGCCGCCGACAGCGCCAGCGTGTCCAGGACCAGGTAGGCCAGCACGCCCGCGACGATCGCCCCCGCGGGCCAGAAGTTCATCACCACCGCGTTGGCTTTGCCCCGCACCCGGGCCGGCATGAACTCGGCGATCGCGGCGTTCACGATCGCGTACTCGGCGCCGACACCGAGCGCCGCGAGGAACCGCAGCGCGTACACCGCGCCGAGGTCCGGGGACAGCCCGGTCAGCACCGTGAAGCCGGCGTACCAGAGCAGGGTCGCGACGAACAGCCGCCGCCGTCCGAACCGGTCGGCCAGCCGCCCGCCCGCCAGGGCACCGAGCAGGATGCCGGCGAGCCAGACGGCCAGCACCGCGTCCCGCTGGAAGGTCGACGCCCCGAAATGATCACCCAGCGGCCCGACCGCCGAGGAGAACATCTGGACCTCGAACGAGTCGAACAACCACCCCGCGCCGAGCGCCAGCAAGATCACGGTGTGCAGCGGCCGCCACCGGGCGGCGTCCAGCCGGGCGCCGATCGAGGCCTCGCTCACCCGCCGCTGGGCGGACGGCGCGTCAGGGGACGGGGCGGGCATCGGCAACCTCCAGGTGGGGTCGGGGACGGGGTAAGCGCGGACCGCGCCGGTAGCGGTCGGCGAGTCGCTCGGGCGGTACCCCGGCGAGGTAGAGGACCTTGAGGTACTGCATGAACGCGACCATTTGCCAGGTGCCGAACTCCTCGAACCGTCGCGCCGAGGCGGTGGACGTGGCCGGCAGCAGCACCAGCCGGCCACGGCGGTGCAGCCGACGGGACAGCTCGAGGTCCTCCATCAGCGGCCACGGCGGGAACCCGCCGAGCGCGTCGAAGCCGCTGCGCCGCACAAACATGGCCTGGTCGCCGAAGACGTGGTGCAACCGCCGGGCCCGGGCGTTCGAGGCGCGCGCCAGCAGGTCCAGAGCGCGGCCGCGGGAGTCGAAGCGCAGGCTCAGACCGCCGCCCACCACCCGGGGATCGATCAGCGCCGCACGGATCTGGCCCAGCGCCGCCGCGTCGATCCTGGTGTCGGCGTGCACGAACCACAGCACGTCGCCACGCGTCGCGGCCGCCCCGGCGTTCAGCTGCACCGCCCGGCCGGCCGGGCTCGGCACGACGGGCGCGAGCGCTGCGGCGAGCGCCGCGGTGCCGTCGTCGCTGCCGCCGTCGACGACGACGAGCTCGCAGTCGGGGAAGTCCGAGCGCAGCCGGGACAGGCAGCCGGTGATCCGGTCGGCCTCGTTCAGCGTCGGAACGACGATCGACACGGTGCTCACGCCCGCGCCGCCACCGGTTGCAGCAACGCCGTCAGCTCCGGCGGCAGGCAATCGTCGGCGAGCAGGGCGTCCACGTCGGCCGGGGTGTCCAGGTCGCGCAACGGCTCCAACAAGCTGACGCGCAGCCCGGCCCGGACGGCGGCTTTGCGGCTCGCGGCCAGCACGTCCGGCCCGCCCCACAACCCCGATTCGATCGCGAACACCGCGTCCGCGGCCGACGGCCCCCGCACCCCCGCGAGGTAGTACCCGCCGTCCAGCGCGGGTCCGAGGACGACGTCGTCGTCGCACAGGGCGGCGGCGGCCGCGGACAGCTGCCGTTCGGACAGGGTCGGTGCGTCGGTACCGATGACCAGCACGGGTCGCGGGCGGCTCCCGGTGACCTCCCCGACCGCGTGACGCATCCGCTCCCCCAGATCGGCACCGCGCTGGACCAGGCGCCGGGCCGGCACGGCCGTCGGGTACGAGCCGTCGAGGGCGAGGTGGACGTCGCCGGGTGCGAACCGACAGGCGAGCCGCAGGGTCCGCTCCAGCAGCGCTGCCTGCAGCCGGGCGCAGCCGTCGGCACCCAGCCGCGGCCGTAGCCGGGTCTTGCCCGCGCCGGGACGCGGGGCCCGCGCCATGATCAGCACCGCGACCCGCATCAGGCGCTCCGACGTGGCGTCAGCGGCAGCAGCCGGCGCAGCTGCGCGTTCTCGACCGGGTCGAGCACGGCGTGCTGCACGCAGGCCGGCACCAGTTCACCGGTCTCGGGGTGGGCCATCGTGTAGAAGCAGGCCCGCAGCCGCTCCTGCGTCGCGCGCAGCCGTGGCTCGGTGCATTCCTGCCCGCGCTGCATCGCCGCCCACGCCGGCGCCACGTCGGCGGCGTCCATGAACGAGTGCATCGTGAAGGCCACCGGGCGGATCCGGTGCCGCAGCAGCGAACGCAGGCCGGCGCGCCGCGCCCGGCGGGCCGTCCAGCCGGCCGCCAGGACCAGCAGCGACGGGTGGGTCGCCGCCACCCGCACCAGCTTCGCGGTCAGCAACGGCACCGACCGTCCCGCGAAGTTGAGCCCGCCGAGGTGGCGGAGGTAGGCATCGCGGACGCGCAGGTCCGCCGGGTCGGTGTCGTCGAGCAGCGGGAACCACCGTTCGCCGACGTAGAACCCGTAGGCGGTGCGGTTGCAGCGCTCGTCGCCGACCTGCAGCGCCCGGTATGGCAGCCGGGTGCCGACACCGGCCTCGATCTGCTCCCACACGATGTCGCCGGTCAGGTCCCGGTACGTCTCGTGCCAGCGATGATCGTCGCCGACGAACGCGGCCGGCTGGAAGGAGAACATGCCGAACCCGTAACCGTGGCAGTCGCGGATCACCTGCGCCACCTGGTCCACGTTCGCCGGCGTCACGGTCATGTTGTGGGCCAGGAACGAGTGCACGCCGTGGTCGCGCCGCAGCGTGGCGAACATGTCGGCGAAGCGCTTGCGGTACGGGTTCAACGACGCCTCGTCCGGTGGGCGCTCGATGCCGCGCCGGCCGAACATGAGCATGTCGAAGTGCCCCGCGAACGAGAGGCGCCGGAACCGGCGACGGCCGTCGGGGCCGGTGGCGAGCTGCTCCAGGTAGGCGTAGTCGATGTCGCCGTGGGTCATGCTCATCGGCTCGCGGCCGTGATCGCGCATGATCTGCAACGCGGCCGCGTGATCCTCCGGCGGCAGCAGGCTCACCTCACCGCCGATCAGTTGGGCGTGCGCCCGGGGGCCGCGGCGTTCGCGCAGCATCGCGAACTGCGCGGCGACCTCGCGCCGCGTGTGGGCGCCGTTCACCGCGACCCGGTTCGCGTCCCGGGAGTGGTAGCAGGGGGTGCAGGCCAGGTTGCAGCGCGGGAAGACCCCGTGGGTTCCCTCGCAGCCCACCGCGATCCGCCCGAGCGTCTGCGCAGGCGTCCGCACGTGGTCGGGCAGCTCGGCCCAGCGGCGCGACATCGCCTCGCGGGTCTGCGGATCGACCGGCCGGGTGGCCGACTCGAGCCGCCGCAGCCAGGTGATCACCGACCGGCCGCGTGGCCTCACCCGACCCTCGGCGACCGTCTCGACCATTGTGACCCCTTCCGCCGACCGGTTCGTACCGGAAACCCGGCGGGCGGCCCGGATCCATCCCGGGACGACCACCGTCGTCGTAGCGTCGAGGTCGTGGCCGTACTCGAATCAGTGATCACCTGTCCCGCCTGTGGCGCCCGCACCACCGAGACCATGCCCGAGGACGCCTGCCAGCACTTCTACCGCTGCCCGGCGTGCGGCGTCATGCTCGCGCCGCTACCGGGCCAGTGCTGCGTGTTCTGCTCCTACGGCAGCGTGCGCTGCCCACCACAGCAGGAGAACGAGACGCGCGCGGTCTCGTGAAACGACGCGTTGCGACGTGCCGCTCGACCGTCCCGGTCGAAGCCAGCCATGGTGGCTCTGAGTATTGAGATTGCGAAACGTCACGGAAAGTGTGACGATTTGAAGTGTGAATAGCAGGCCGACGATCGTACGTGCACCGGCCCTCGCGGACTGGCTGCTGGCTCACGGCATCAGCAGTCTGACGACCCACGAGGTGGCCGGCTACCTCGCCGTACCGGATGATCAGGTCCGCCGCCGTGTGCAGGCACCGCGCCAGCGTGGGCAGTGGGTCAGTCCAGCTCACGGGCTGTGGATCCCCGTGCCACCGGAGTACCGGACCTGGGGAGCGCCGCCCGGCATCGAGATCATCGACATTTTGATGCATCATCTCGAGGCCGGGTACTACGTCGGCTGGTTGTCCGCGGCCGAACTGCACGGGGCCGCCCACCAGGCACCGCAGGTCCTCCAGGTCGCGACCAGCCGCCAGGTACGCGCCCGGCAGGTCGGCAGGTCGCACTTCGAGTTCCAGATCCGAGATCGCCTGCAGGGACTACCCACGATCGCATGGCCGACCCGATCCGGTAGCGCGCGTGTCGCCACTGCCGAGCTGACCATGCTGGACGTGGCCTCGGATATCCAGCTTGCGGGCGGCGTCGACAACGTCGCGACCGTGCTGATCGAGCTTGCCGAGAACGAGCGGTTCGACGTCGCGGGCCTCACCGAGCTGTCCGCGCGCTTCCCGGTGGCGCCGGTTCGGCGCGTCGGATGGGTCCTGGAGAACCTCGCCGGCCTCGACACCATGGACCGGCTGCACGAGTCGGTAGCGTCACGGACCGCGACACCGTCCATCCTCGACCCGCTCGGGTCGAGGACGGGTGCTGTCGACCGACGATGGAAGCTGCGTGTCAACCGCGACGTCGAGCACGAGTCATGGTGATCCCTGCCACCGATCCCCCGGAGGTGCTTACCCGCAGGACTGGTCGCGCAGGGTCACGTGCAGGGGCCGCACCAGCGGCTGGCGCAGGACCACGGGGGCACCGGCGGCGTCCGGCTCGGTCAGGGCGAGCGTGACGGTCGTGGTCCGCCCCCGGGGCACCTCGACGTCGATCACGAACACCGGGTGGCCGAACTGCTGGCCGACGGTGGCGGTGGTGGGACGCCCGTCGATCTTGACGTCGTGCATCAGCGCACCGTCGGTGGCGTAGTAGGAGACCATCAGCCGGTTGTCCCCGGGTGCGACGGGATAGTCGTGGATGTCGCTGCGGGAGACGACGTTGTAGGACAACCCCGAGGCCGGTGCGTTGTTGGTTAGCGCGATCGTCACCTGCACCTGCCGCTGGGCGCCGCAGCCGGTGCGCTGCCAGATGAGCGACCGGTCGAGGTAGTAGTCGAGCTTGTTGCCGCCGTCGTTGACGATCGACAGCCCGACGAACGGCGCGCCGGTGCGAGGGACCGCGCCGCCGACGGGCGTGCCCACGAGCCGGTCCTCGAGGTCCGGGTCCGCGCTCCACACCAGGATGCGCCGCTCGCCGGCGGCGCGGCCGGCAGCGTGCACCAGCGCCTTGGGGTCGGGCGGCAGTGTGGAGAGCCGGCCGCTGACGGCGCGTGCGATCTCGAGCAGGTAGAGCTTGCGCTCGTCGTTCTGGTCCGGCTCGGGGTACTTGGCGTAGACGGTGCTCTGGGTGAGCGCGACGACGTCGCCCGCGTCGACGAGCGTGCCGTCGTGGGTGGTCACGGGCCCGGTGGCGCCGAGCAGGTAGCTCAGCGCGGTGGGGTCGACGGCGATCACCCCGTCGACGCGCTGACCGCTCTTGCGCTGCCACATCGAGGCCCAGATCTGCGCCGCGTACGGGAAGTGCGGGCTGA
The DNA here is from genome assembly GCA_004299665.1 of Jatrophihabitans sp. Lineage (GTDB taxonomy): Bacteria > Actinomycetota > Actinomycetes > Mycobacteriales > Jatrophihabitantaceae > FW021-bin43. The sequence goes on along the minus strand of SCQZ01000173.1, from coordinate 2,692 downwards.
GGTTCGCGTTGCCGAACAGCGTCGTCGTGCCGGCGCCGTCGAAGAGTTGGTCGTACTGGGCGCCGAAGTCGACGCCGGCGGTGACGCCGGCCATCTCCGCGTCGCTGTAGAAGGCGTCGAAGTGCAGTCGCCCGGCGGAGGCGGTGACGACGGCGAAGGCGCCGGGCAGACCGCCGGTGCCGCGCGCCTCGGCGTCGTTCTGGAACACCAGCAGATAGCTGCGCGGGCCGTCCGCGCCGAGCATCGGCGGGACGACGTGGGCGGCGGTGTCGGCGGTGCCGACCGTGTCGCCGAGGTGCCCGAGCAGCGAGAGCACCTGGGCGCGCGCGGCGTCGGCGCTGTGCAGCCAGGTGTGGGCGGGCAGCGCGCCGATGGAGCCCACCGCGGCGGCGATCCCGCCGGCGGCGCGGTCGAGCGCGGGTGCGGCGGCCGCGATGGGGCCGAGGTTGATCGTGCCGTCGGCGTTGCGCAGCGCGGCCGGGGTGATCTCGTCGGCGACGGCGACCAGTTGCGGAACGACGTTCGAGGCAAGCCGGTCCAGCCCGGCGGTGATGCCGCGGATCGTGGCGAACGGCTCGCCGCCGTCGGGGATGCCGGCGGCCAGCGCCCACACCGGTCCGGTGGTCAGGTCGTGCGCGCCGGAGGCCTCGTCCGCGAGGCGGTGGGCAGCCGCGCGGGCGGCGGCGACGTTCCCGGCGGCCAGTTCGGCGCGCACCTGGCTCACGGCGCTGCGTGCCGCCTCGAGCCGCGAGCGGGCCAGCAGGGCGGTGACGACGAGGTAGACGCCGCACAGCACGATCAGCGCCCCAACGCCGATCATGATCCAGCCGGTGCGCCGCATCCGGCGCAACCTGCGGCTCTTGCGGTGCGAGCGCTTGACGCGCCGGACGCCCGGTTCGGGCACCGCGGTCCCGAGCGGCGCCGGCTCCCACTCGGGGCCGGCGAACGGGTCCGGGCCGGCGAACGGGTCGGCGGCGGGCTGGTCGCCGGGCGGTGCGATACCCCCGACGTCGTCGGTGTCAGAGCTCATAGGGCGCTTCTCGGGCACGGACGGCGGCGCGGGCGGTGGCGTCGACAGGAGCGCAGACAGGAGCGCAGACAGCGGTCAGGGCGGCGCCGCACTGCGGGCCGCCCTGACGGCGAAGCGGGTCCGGGCTCAGACGTTCGCGCGCCGGCGCCGACCGAGCAGCAGCATCAGGCCACCGCCGAGCAGCAGCGCCACGCCAACGGCGCCGATGCCGGCCACCGCGACGCCGGTGGCCGACAGCCCACCGCCGGTCCCGGTGCCGGTCGAGGCGGTGCAGGCGGGCAGAGTGACCGCGGTGGAGGCGGTGTTACCGGTCGTCACGTCGGTGGCGACGATCGTGTGCGCGCCGCACTGCCCCGTCGGGATGGTCACGGTGGCGGTGTAGGCGCCGTCCACGTTCGCGGTGACCGTCGCGAGGTGCACGACGGTGGAGTGGAAGTCGATCGAGACCTGGCCGTTGGGCGTGGCGCCGGTACCGGAAACGGTGATCGACTGGCCGGGGCTCGGGCTCGAGTTGCTGACCCCGACGGTCATCTGGTTCGTGTACGGGGCGGCCCCTGCCGTCGTGGCCACGCCCAGCCCGGCGGCTGCTAACGCAACCAGCAGGACGAGCAGGCGGTAGACGCTCTTCATGGTCTCGTTCCCCTCGACGCAGTCATGGGCACACCAGCACGACGCAACAAACAGCACACACGTTAGCCCAGAACCGCGAAAAGTGGAACATACCAGCCGCGCCGAGACTCGCCGTGTGGGAATCTTGTTTGGAATCGCGGACCGGCATAGTCTCCGAAACGGTCATGTCGGCGCAGGCCGAGTCCTCGGTCGGCACACCGGCACAAAGCGTTCGATCAGGCACATCGGGGGTGAAAGTTGTCCGCGATGACACGCGCGCGCCAATTGCTCCCGGACTCCGCGCCGGCGATGACCTTCGGCTCCACCTCCACGATCCTGACCGACGTCCTGTCCTGGCTGGTCGCCACCGAACTGGCGGCGCTGGCCCGGCGGGATTTCAACGCCGACCTGGTCCCGTGGGCGGCGGTCTCGATCATCGCGCTGGCGCTGGCCGGCGGCCAGCTCGTCGTCGGCGGGCTGGTGCTGCTGTACCGGGGCCGGTACGTCTCGGGCAGCTTCGACGAAGTGCGGGCGGTAGCGGTGTCCGCGACGGTGGTGGCGGCGGTGGCGACCACGGGGTTGCTCATCGCGCACCCGACAGGCGTCGGACGCAGCCTGGCCTTCCTCGCCTGGCCCATGGCGCTGGCGTTCATGGCGGCCATCCGGTACGTCAAGCGGCTGATCGCCACGGCCGGCCGGCGCCCCAGCGGCGCCGAGCCGCTGCTGATCGTCGGCGCCGGCTGGCTGGGCGGCACGCTCGCCCAGCGGATGCTGCAGGACCCGCGCTCGCCGTTCGTGCCGGTCGGCTTCCTGGACGACGACCCGGCCAAGCGCAACCTGCGCATCCACGGAGTGCCCGTTCTGGGGCGCCTAGAGGACCTCCCGTCCGCCGTCGACGCTAGCGGTGCACGGCGCGCGGTGATGGCGATCAACAACGCCGACGCCGACCTGATCCGCGGGCTGTACGACGCCGCCGAGGACGCCGGCATCGGCTGCCTGGTGCTGCCGCGCCTGTCCGACCAGCTGGCCCGCTCGCAGCTGCAGCTGTCGCGC
>SCQZ01000172.1 GCA_004299665.1 Jatrophihabitans sp. | reverse complement strand
TTCGTGGAGGTCGCCCGGCGCCACGGTGACTACGCGGTGTGCGGCGTCGCCGCACACGTGCAGACCGACGACGCGGGGGCGGTGACCAGCGCCCGGACGTCGTACCTGAGCGTCGCCCCGACGCCGCTGGTCCTGGACCTGACCGAGGAGTGCGGCGCGGCGCCGGACTTCGCGGCCGCGGCGCGGGCCGCGAGCGCGCAGGTGGAGCCGGAGGCCGACATCCACGCCACGGCCGACTACCGCCGCCACCTGGCCGGGGTGCTCACCGCCCGGGCCCTGCGCGGTGCGTACGACCGCGCCCGGAACGGGAGTGCCGCGTGAGCGGCGAGGAACTGTTCGAGGTGCGGCTGCGCGTCAACGGCGTGGTGCGCGAGGCGCGCGTCCCCGCCCGCCGGCTGCTGTCGGACTTCCTGCGCCACGACCTCGGGCTGACCGGGACCCACGTCGGCTGCGAGCACGGCGTCTGCGGGGCCTGCACCGTGCTCGTCGACGGCGCACCCGCCCGCTCCTGCCTGATGCTCGCCGTCACCGCCGACAACTGCGAGATCACGACGGTCGAAGGCTTGGCCGAGACCGGTGGGGGTGCCCCCGGCAACCGGGGCGTAGCCGCCGGGGGAGAGGGCCTGGCCGAGACCGGTGGGGGTGCCCCCGGCAACCGGGGCGTAGCCGCCGGGGGAGAGGGTTTGGCCGAGACCGGTGGGAGTGCCCGCCTTTCCCCGGTGCAGCAGGCGTTCAACGACTGCCACGCGCTGCAGTGCGGCTTCTGTACCCCGGGCTTCCTCACCACCATCACGGCCGGGCTGCGGGAGAACCCCGACCCGACCGACGACGAGGCCCGCGAGATGGTCAGCGGCAACCTGTGCCGCTGCACCGGCTACCAGAACATCGTCAAGGCCGTGCTGCGCGCTGCCGAGCTGTCCGCACACCCCGAAGTTGTCCGTGCGTCGCCGCCGCCGGCGGCGGCGACGCACGGACAACTTCGTCGCGGTCGCGGTAGCGGGGGCGGGGGCGGGTCGTGACCACCAAGCTGTTCGGGGAGCCGATCAAGCGCCTCGAGGACGCCCGGCTGCTGCGCGGCCAGGGCGCCTACCTGGACGACCTGGGCAACGACGCGCTCGCGTGCGCGTTCGTGCGCAGCCCGCACGCGCACGCCGAGATCGAGGACATCGACGTCACCGACGCGCTGGATGTCGACGGCCTGGTCGCGATCTACACCTACGAGGACCTGCCCGACCGGCTGGCCGAGCCGCTGCCGCTGCTCATCCCGCACCCGGCGCTCACCCACGGGCGCACCCAGTACGCGCTGGCCCGCGACGTGGTCCGGCACGTCGGCGAGCCGGTCGTGATGGTGGTGGCCCGGGACCGCTACCTGGCCGAGGACGCCGCGGGACGCATCGTCGTGACGTACCGCCCGCTACCGCCGGTCGTCGGCATCGACGCCGCCCGCGCCGCCCGCCATCTCGTCCACGACGACGTGCCCGGCAACCGGGCCGCGAACCTGGTCCAGTCCGTCGGCGACGTGGACGCGGCCCTGGGGCGGGCCCCGCACGTGCTGGAGCTGGACCTGGCGGTCGAGCGGTCCGCCTCCACCCCGTTGGAGGGCCGCGGCGTGCTCGCGCGCTGGGACCCGGAGTCGCGCCGGCTGCGGATGTGGAGCTCCACGCAGACCTCCACGGGGGTGCGCGCCGCCGTCGCGGCCAAGCTCGGCCTCGCCCTCGTGGACGTGGACGTGATCACCCCGGACGTCGGCGGCGGCTTCGGGGTGAAGATCGTGCACCCGTGGCCGGAGGAGGTGCTGGTGCCGTGGGCCGCCCGGCTGCTCGGGCAGCCGGTCAAGTTCGTCGAGGACCGCCGCGAGCACTTCGTCGCCGCCGCGCACGAGCGCGCGCAGCAGCACCACGTCCGGTTCGGCTTCGACGACGACGGCCGCCTGCTCGGGCTCGACGTGCGGTTCTGGCACGACCACGGCGCATACATCCCCTACGGCCTCATCGTCCCGATCATCACCTCGACCCAGCTGCTCGGCCCGTACAAGCCGGGGGCGTACCGCGTCGAGTTCGACTCGCTCTACACCAACACCCTGATCGTGACGCCGTACCGCGGGGCCGGCCGGCCGCAGGGGGTGTTCGTGATGGAGCGCGTGATGGACGCGATCGCCCGTGAACTCGGCCTGGACCGCACCGTCGTGCGCGAGCGCAACTTCATCCTCCCCGAGGAGATGCCCTACGAGCAGGGGATGATCTTCCAGGACGGCCGCCCGCTCACCTACGACTCCGGCGACTTCCCGGCGTCCCTGGCCAAGCTCAAGGAGCTGGTCGGCTGGGACGGGTTCGAGGCGTATCGCGACGCCGCGCGGGCCGAGGGGCGCCGGGTCGGGATCGGCCTGGCGTGCTACGTCGAGGGCACCGGCGTCGGGCCGTACGAGGGGCCGCACGTCGTGGTCGAGACGAGCGGCAAGGTGAAGGTCGCCACCGGCCTGACCACCCAGGGCCAGGGCCACCAGACGGCGTTCGCGCAGATCGTCGCCGACGAGTTGGGCGTGCCGATCGGGGACGTCGAGGTCGTCACCGGGGACACCCGCCGGTTCGGCTACGCCGTCGGCACCTTCGCCTCGCGGGCCGCCGTGATGAGCGGGTCCGCGATCGCACTGGCCGCCAGGGCGGCGCGGGCGAAGGCGCTGCGCGTCGCCGCGGACGCCCTGGAGGCGAACCCCGACGACCTGGAGATCGTCGACGGCGTGGTGCGGGTGCAGGGCTCGCCCGGCGCGCAGATCGCGCTCGGCACGGTGGCCGTGCTGTCCAACCCGCTGCGCTACGCCTTCGACGCCTCGGCGCAGGCGGCCACCCAGTTCGTCGTCGGCGACATCAGCAAGCCGCCCGTGGACGAGGACGACGAACCCGGCGTCGAGGGGCGCGACTACTACTCGCCGCCGCAGTCGACCTTCGCCAACGGCATGCACGCGGTGATCGTGGAGACCGACCCGGACACGGCCGAGATCACGATCCTGCGGTACTGCGTCGTGCACGACTGCGGCAAGCTGATCAACCCGCGGATCGTGGAGGGGCAGATCCACGGTGGGGTCGCGCAGGGTGTCGGCGGGGCGCTGTACGAGCGGATGGCCTACGACGAGGCCGGGCAGTTGCAGAACGCGTCGTTCATGGACTTCCTCATGCCCTACGTGACCGAGGTGCCCCGCACCATCGAGATCGATCACCTCGAGACGCCCTCGCCGCTCAACCCCCTCGGCATCAAGGGGGCCGGCGAGGCCGGGGTGATCCCGAGCGCCGCGGTGTTCGCCTCCGCGATCGAGGACGCCGAGGGATTCCCGATCACGTCCATGCCCATCTCACCGAGCGAGCTGTTCGAGCTGCGCCGCCTGCACGAGGGAGAACGACGATGAAGGTCAGTGGCGAGGCGGTGCTGAACGCGCCGGTCGAGCGGGTGTGGGCCGCGCTCAACGACCCGGCGGTGCTGGTGCGCACCATCCCCGGCTGCGAGAAGCTGGAGACGACCGGCCCGGACGCGTACCGGATGACCGTCACCGCCGGCGTCGCGTCGATCAAGGGCACCTACAGCGGCGAGGTGCGCCTGTCGGACCAGGTCGCGCCCAGCTCGTTCCTGATGACGGCCTCGGGGGCGGGCGGGCCGGGCACCGTCAGCACCGAGGTCAAGGTCGCGCTGGCGGACGTCGGTGACGGGTCGACCCGGCTCACCTACGACGCGGACGCCGTCGTCGGCGGGGTGGTGGCCGGCGTCGGGCAGCGGATGCTCACCGCGGTCGCGAAGAAGACCGCCGGGGAGTTCTTCGGCGCGGTCGACGACGTGCTCACCGGCAGGGCACCCGCGGCGGTGGCACCGGCGGGTGTTCCCGGCGGGATCACCGAGGCTGCGACGCCCGGGGTGTTCGTCGCGCCCGCCGCCGCCCGCCGGGCGGGCGGGCCCGACGACTTCCTGCGCGGGCTGCTCGTCGGCGCGGCGCTGGCCCTGGCCGGCGTCGTCGTCGGGGCGGTCGTCGGCCGCCGCCACTGACCACCGGTTTCCTACTACGGTAGGTCCGACCCTGGTAGGATGACGCGGTGAAGGTCGACAAGCTCAGCGTCTCGTTCGCCCCCGATCTCGGCGACGCGGTCCGGGCCGCGGCCGCCCGGCACGGGTCGGGCGTGTCCCGGTGGCTGGCCGAGGCGGCGGCGGCGAAGCTGCGCAACGAGGCGCTGGCCGAGTTCCTCGACGGCTGGGAGGCCGAGCACGGCGGGTTCACGGCCGAGGAACTCGCGGCGGCCGCGGCAGAACTCGCTGTGTCGCCCCTCGCCGTCGGGCCGGCCGCGTGAGTGCGCTGGTCCTGGACGCCGGGGCGTTCGTCGCGGTGGACCGGGACGAACGGGCGGTCGTGGCCCGGCTGCGAGCGGCGCAGCGCGCGGGGTTGGAACTGCGCAGCACCGGTGCGGTGATCGCGCAGGTGTGGCGCGACCCGGCGGGCCGCCAGGCCAACCTGGCACGGTTGCTCAGGGCGGTCGATGTCAGGCCCGTCGACGACCAGTTCGGCAGGCGGACGGGCGAGTTGCTCGGACAGGCAGGCAGGGGCGACGTGGTCGACGCCGGCGTCGTCGCGGTGTCCGTCACCGGCGACCGCATCCTGACCGGGGATCCGGGTGACATCGCGCCCCTCGTCGCCGCGTCCGGCCGCTCGGTGGTGGTCGTCGCCTGCTGAGGTCGACGCCGGAGGCTACCGGGATGGCGCAACGGCTGCGGTGCAGAACCTCATGTCGCCGTGATTGCGTGTCCGGCGTCGGTTGTCGGGTACCCGCCGACAAGCCCTCGCTCCTTTTGTCAGGAGTCGCCGACGAGATGGGCGCGATCTGCCAGTTGACTGCCTGACATGGGAATCCGGATCGGCATCGACACCGGCGGGACGTTCACCGACGTCGTCGCCTTCGACGAACGGACCGGCGAACTCACCACCACCAAGACGCCCTCGACGCCGGCCAACCCCGCGGACGGCTTCGTGGCCGGGATCGCGAAGGTCCTCGCCATCGCCGCCCGCCCCGGGTCGGACGTGAGCGCCGTCAGCCACGGCACGACGGTCGCGACGAACCGGTTGCTGGAGGGCAAGGTCGGTCGCCTCGGGTTCATCACGACCGAGGGCTACGAGTTCCTCCTGGAGATCGCCCGCCAGTCGGTGCCCGACGGGTACGGCAACTCCTACTTCTGGGTGAAGCCGCCGCGTATCGTCCCGGCCGACCTCGTCAAGACCGTCGGCGGCCGCCTCGACCACACCGGCGCCGAACTGCGCCCCTTCGACGAGGCGCGCGCCGTCGAGGTGGCGCGCTGGTTCCGCGGGCGCGGCATCACCACGCTGGGCGTCTGCTTCCTGCACGCCTACGCCAACCCCGCGCACGAGGAGCGGATGCGCGACGTGCTCGCCCGCGAGCACCCCGAGGCCGTCGTGTCGATCTCGTCCCAGGTGCTGCGGGAGTACCGCGAGTACGAGCGGGCGATGACCACCCTCGTCGACGCGGCGGTCAAGCCGTCGGTGTCGCAGTACGTCCGCTCCATCGCCGAGCGCCTCGGGGGCGTGACGGGCCATGCGGGCCGGGCGGTGCCCTTCTACGTGATGAAGTCCAACGGCGGCGTGCTGTCGGCCGAGGAGGTCGTGCACCAGCCGATCACGACCGTGCTCAGCGGTCCGGCGGCGGGCGCGCTCGGGGCGGCGCTCATCGCGCGCACCGCCGGCTTCGACAAGGTCCTCACCTGCGACGGGGGCGGCACCTCGACCGACGTGTCGGTGGTGCTGCACGGCGAACCGACCCTCACCACGGAGGGCTCGGTGGGGGAGTACCCGTCCAAGATCCCGATGATCGACGTGGTGACGGTCGGTGCCGGCGGCGGGTCGATCGCGTGGGTGTCTCCGGAGGGGACGCTCAAGGTCGGTCCGCGCTCGGCCGGGGCGGACCCCGGCCCGCTGTGCTACGGGCGCGGCGGCACGGACGTCACCGTCACCGACGCGCACGTCGTGCTCGGCCGGATACCGCCGCACCTGCTCGGCGGCGAGGTCCCGCTGGACGTCGCCGCCGCCCGTGACGGCCTGGCCGACCTCGGCGCCCGGCTGGGACTGTCCGTGCAGGCCTGCGCCACGGGAATCCTGGAGATCTCCGCGTGGAACCAGGCGAACGCGCTGCGGCAGATCACCGTCAAGCGCGGTCTGGACGTGCGTGACTTCACCCTCACCACCTTCGGCGGCTCCGGCTCGTTGCTGCTGTGCCGCCTGGTCGACATCCTGGGACTGCCGCGGGTGCTGGTGCCGCCGGACCCCGGGAACGTCTCCGCCTTCGGCCTGCTGACCGTCGACGTCAAGAACGACTACGTCCGCACGGCCGTCAGCAGGCATGAGGAACTGGACGTGCAGGCGGTGGCCAAGGTCCTCGCCGACCTGCAGGCCGAGGCCGCCGCGGCGCTGCGCACCGAGGGATTCGCCGACGAGCAGCACCGCTTCGCCCGCACCGCCGACCTGCGCTACTTCGGGCAGGCCTTCGAGGTGCGGGTACCGGTCCCGGACGGGGAGTTCGCCGCGACGACGGCGGCGCAGGTGGCGGCGTCGTTCCACGACGCGCACCGCGCGCTGTACGGCTACGACTTCCGCGCCGACCCGGCCCAGCACGTGGAGTGGGTCAACCTGCGGGTGTCCGGCATCGGCCCGATCACCCGGCCGCACCTGCGCGAGCGGGCCGCGAGGGACGGGTCGGTCGAGCGCGCCCGCACCGGCACCCGCGCCGTCTGCTTCACCGGTGAGTACGCGGACGCCGCCATCTTCGCCCGCGCCGACCTCGCCCCCGGGGACGTGATCCTCGGCCCCGCGGTGATCGAGGAGTACGGCTCCACGGTTCCGATCCATCCGGGCTTCGCGGCCCGTGCCGACCGGTTCGGCAACCTGGTCGTGGAGGTCTCGCGGTGAGCACCCTGACCGGCATCACGGACGTCGACCCGGTGCTGCTCGAGATCGTCGCCGGCAGCCTGGCCTCGATCGAGATGGAGGTCGAGACCGCGATCGGGCGGACCTCCCGCTCGCCGATGATCCGCGACGCGCACGACTTCCGGGCCGGCATCCACGACCGGTTGCTGCGCAAGCTCACCGGCCGCTCCTACAGCGCGCTGGTCCACCCCGTGGCGCGCGACTTCCCCCTGGACACGATGCGGCCCGGCGACGTCTTCTTCCACAACGACGTCTACCGCTCCGAGGGCGGCATCGGGCACCTGCCGGACCTGTGCGTCACCGTCCCGGTCTTTCACGACGACGGGGTCGTCGCCTTCGTGCAGGCCTTCGGGCACCACGACGACATCGGCGGTGCCGTCCCCGGCTCGATGCCCAGCCACGCCACCAGCGTGTACGAGGAGGGACTGATGGTCCCGCCCATCAGGCTGTGGGACCAGGGGGTGCCCAACCGCGCGGCGTTGACGATCATGACCCGCAACTCCCGGATGCCCGACTCGCTGGCCGCCGACCTGGACGCCGAGTGCTCGGCCTGCCTGATGGGCGCGCGCCGGCTCGCGGACCTGTTCGGCCGCTACGGCCGCGATGCCGTGGAGTCCTGCTTCGACGCCATCTTGCGCAACACGGCCACCACGTTCCGGACCGAGATCCTCGCGAAGATCCCGACCGGTACCTGGACGTGGGAGGACTACGCCGAGCACGACGGCGTCGACGCGCCGCGGCTGCACACCCAGCGGATCACGCTCAC
>SCQZ01000171.1 GCA_004299665.1 Jatrophihabitans sp. | reverse complement strand
CGGCGCGCATGGCTCGCGAGCACCATCGCAGCGCCATGCGCTACCTCTCACGGCGGTATCCGGGCTGGCGGTGGGCGCCGATGCGGCTGCTGCTCCGGTTTGGCCTGACGGTCAGGGCCGCGTTGGCGCGGCTGATCCCGCGTATCGCGCAGGGAGCGGCGCCGCAGGGTCGTCGGGACCGGGAACCGCCGCTGTGAACGTCGACGCCGTGATCCTGGTCGGAGGCAGGGGCACCCGGCTGCGGCCGCTGACGCTGTCCGCCCCGAAACCGATGCTGCCGACGGCCGGGGTTCCCTTCCTGACACACCTGATCGGGCGCATCCGGGAGGCCGGGGTCGGCCACGTCGTGCTCGGCACCTCCTACCAGGCCGAGGTGTTCGAGTCCTACTTCGGCGACGGCTCCCGCTTCGGCGTCGAGATCGACTACGTGGTCGAGACCGAGCCCCTGGGCACCGGCGGCGGCATCCGCAACGTCGCGTCCCGGCTGCAGGGCGAGCGCGCACTGATCTTCAACGGGGACGTCCTGTCGGGGGTGGACCTGCGGGCGCTGCTCGCCCGCCACGAGGAGGCGCGCGCCGACGTCACGCTCTACCTGACCAAGGTGAGCGACCCGCGCGCGTTCGGCTGCGTGCCGACCGACCCCGACGGCCGGGTGAGCGCGTTCCTGGAGAAGGATCCCGATCCGGTCACCGACCAGATCAACGCGGGCACCTACGTCTTCGAACGGGCGGTCGTGGAGTCGATCCCGGCGGGCCGGCCGGTCTCGGTGGAGCGGGAAACCTTCCCCGGCCTGCTCGCGTCGGGAGCGCGCATCGTCGGGTACGTCGACCTCGGCTACTGGCGCGACCTGGGGCGCCCCTCCGACTTCGTCGCGGGGTCCGCCGACCTGGTGCGCGGCATCGCCCCGTCACCCGCGCTGCCCGGGCCGTGCGGCGAGGCGCTCGTGCTGCCCGGCGCGGACGTCGCGCCGTCGGCCCGCGCGACCGGCGGCAGCACCGTCGGCGCCGGGTGCGTGGTCGGCCCGGACGCGGTCCTCGACGGCTCGGTGCTCTTCGACGGCGCCCGGGTCGCGGCCGGGGCGACGGTGCGCCGGTCCGTGGTCGGCTTCGGCGCCGTCGTGGGCGAGGGCGCCGTGATCGAGGACGCCGTCATCGGCGACCGGGCGCGGATCGGTGCCCGGGTGGAGTTGCGCGCGGGGGTGCGGGTGTGGCCCGATGTCGCGGTGCCCGACGGTGGCATCCGCTTCTCCTCCGACCTGTGAGCGTCCTGCGATGACCGAACGGGTGTGGCGCCCGGGGCGGCCCGTCGACCTGCGCGCGACGCTCGGCGCCCTCGTGCGCGGCCCGTACGACCCGGTCCAGGGGTTCGACGGGAACGTGTTCTGGACGGCGGCGCGGACGCCGCAGGGCCCGGGCACGCTGGCGCTCGATGGCACCCCGGACGCGATCACCGCCCGGGCCTGGGGATCGGGCGCGGATTGGCTGCTCGACCGGGTCCCGGCGCTGCTCGGCGCCGGGGACGACTGGTCGGGGCTGGACCTGTCCCGCGACCCGGGGCTGCGCGCCGTCGCGCACCGATACCGCGGGTTGCGCCTGTGCCGCACCGAGCGCGTGATGGACGCGCTGGTACCGGCGATCCTCGAACAGCGCGTCACGCACGCCGAGGCGCGCCGGGCATGGGTCGGCCTGGTCAGGCGGTACGGCGAGCCCGCACCGGGACCGCGGGCCGGCCTGTTCGTCCCGCCCGCACCCGAGGCGCTGCTCGCGGTGCCCACCTGGACGTGGCACCGCCTCGGCGTGGACCTGGCACGCTCGCGCGCCGTCCGCGCGGTCGCCACCGTCGCGACCCGGCTGCGGGAGTGCGTCTCGCTGCCGGGTGACGCCGCCCGCGCGCGGCTCCGGGCCGTCCCGGGGGTGGGGGAGTGGACGGCCGCCGAGACCACGGTGCGCGCCCTCGGTGACCCGGACGCGCTCAGCGTCGGCGACTTCCACCTCGCCCACCTCGTCGTGCACTACTTCACCGGGCGCGCCCGGGGGACGGACGAGGAGATGGCCGCGTTGCTCGCGCCCTGGGCGGGGCAGCGGGCCCGGATCGTGAGCCTGATCGCCCACAGCGGGGTGCGGCCGCCGCGGTTCGGGCCGCGGTTCGCCGCGAACGACATCCGGGCCGTCTGACTCCCGTAGCACTCCCAGCTTCCGCCCGGACTGCTCACAGACGATTCCTGGTCCACCGGTGCCTAATGGGTGTCGGGCCCGCTGCACCATTCGGACCCGGACCGGAGGAGACAGAGCATGACCGAGATGCCGCCCGACGGGGCCCAGGATCGCCCGACGACGCGCATGCCGTGGGCACCCCCGCCGCCGGCCTATCCGCCCGCGTTCTCGCCGGCATCGGCGTACCCGCCGGCGACGCCGTACCCGCCGGCGCCCGCGCCGGGTCGCGGGTCGCGGCGTCGCCTGGGCGTGTGGGTCGGCGGTGGTGCGCTGCTCGCGGCCGTGTCGCTGGGCGCGGGCCTGGCGATCGGGGCCAACCTCCCCGGCAACTCCGGGTCGCGGACCTCGTCCCTGCAGTGGCCGTTCGGCTCCGGCAGCGGCGGGACCACCGGCGGCGGGACCGGCGGCTCCGGCTCGGGCGGCAGCGGCTCGGGCTCGGGGGGCAGCGGCTCGGGCTCGGGGGGCAGCGGCCAGACCAACCCCGGCGGCGGGTTCGGGTTCCGGGTGCCCGGCTCCGGCGGATCTTCCGGGTCGGGCGGGACCTCCACGATGACGCCGCCCGGCAGCGCCACGGCCGCCCAGGAGGTGGGCGTCGTCGACATCGACACCGTGCTCGGCTACCAGGGCGCCGCGGCCGCCGGCACCGGCATGATCCTCACGGCCAACGGCGAGGTGCTGACCAACAACCACGTCGTCGCCTCCGCCACGAGCATCCACGTCACCGTCGTCGCTACCGGCGCGACCTACACCGCCACCGTGGTGGGGACCGACCCGACGCAGGACGTCGCGGTCATCCAGCTCCGCGGCGCGTCCGGGCTGCGGACGGTCACGGCCTACTCCGGCACGGCCACCACGGGGGCCTCGGTCACCGGCGTCGGCAACGCGGGCGGCCGCGGCGGCGTCCCGAGCGCCGCCCGCGGCACCGTCACCGCCACCGGCCAGACGATCACCGCCTCGGACGAGGACGGCTCGAACCCCGAGACCCTGCACGGGCTGATCCAGATCAACGCCGACATCCAGCCCGGCGACTCCGGCGGGCCGCTGTACGACGCGGCGGGGAAGGTGATCGGCATGGACACCGCCGTCGAGATGAACACCGACGGCTCGACGGCGGCCGGCTACGCGATCCCGATCGGCACCGCCACCGGGATCGCCCAGCAGATCGAGTCCGGCCAGGCCTCGAGCACCGTGCACCTGGGATACCCCGCCTTCCTCGGCGTGTCGGTCTCCGGGAGCCAGACCACGACGGGCGGCGCGGTGGTGCAGCAGGTGCTGTCCGGCACTCCCGCGGCGCAGACCGGCATCGTGGCCGGCGACGTGATCACGGCGGTCGGCGGGCAGGCGGTGGACAGCGTGGACGGGCTGCTCGCGGTGCTGCAGGGATACCGGCCGGGACAGCAGGTGAGCGTCACCTGGAGCGATGCCGCGGGCGCCTCCCACAGCGCGACGGTCACCTTGATGCAGGGGCCGCCGGACTGAGCCGGCCGGCCTCACCCGAACCGGGCGAGCACCGCGTCGGAGAGCGCCGGCCAGGCCTGCGCGGCCCACGGGCCGAAGTCGCGGTCCGTCAGGGCCACCAGCCCGATGCCGGCGAGCGGGTCGATCCAGAACATCGTGCCGCTCTGACCGAAGTGCCCGTACGTCCCCGGCGAGTTGGTCGCGCCTGTCCAGTGCGGCGACTTGGAGTCGCGGATCTCGAACCCGAGCCCCCAGTCGTTGTGCGGCTGGCCGCCGAACCCGGGCAGCACGCCCCGCAACCCCGGGAACTGCACGCTGGTGGCGTCGGCCAGGGTGCGTCGGTCCAGCAGCGTGTCCGGGGCGAGCAGCTCGCCCATCACCCGCACCACGTCGGCGACCGAGGACCGGCCGTCCTTCGCCGCCGAGCCGGGCAGCGACGTGGCCGTCAGGCGCAGCGGGCTGACGAGGGCCTGCTCGAAGTAGGAGGGGAACGCGATACCGGTCGCGCGTTCGACCAGTGCCGCCGCCATCTCGATGCCCACGTTCGAGTACACCCGGCGCACCGCGGGCGCGAAGGCCCGCATCGGCCGCTCCGGCGCCAACCCCGAGGAGTGCGACAGGAGATGGCGAAGTGTCGCACCGGGGATCAGCGCCTCGTCCGCCGGGTCGTCGAGCGAGACGGCCTCCTCCTCGACGGCGACCAGGATCGCCAGGGCGGCGAGCGGTTTGGTCACCGAAGCCAGCCGGAACGGGGCATCGACCGGG
>SCQZ01000170.1 GCA_004299665.1 Jatrophihabitans sp. | reverse complement strand
CCTCGGAGCGGACGGCGACGGCGCGCCGCCCTGCCGAGGATTTCTGCGGACCGGCCGGATGCACGGCGTGCGTCGCCCGCTGCCCGCACGGCGCGCTGTCCGTCCACGCGGGGCGCGTCGAGGTCGACGCCCGGCGGTGCACCGGCTGCGGGGCGTGCGTGAGCGCATGTCCCGCAGCGGCGATGTCGCTCGGCGGTGTCTCGGTCCGCGCCGTCGAGGAGGAACTGCGCGCCCTGCTAGCGCGGGCGCGCGGCGCGGACCCGGCCACCGGCATCGTGATCACCTGTGCGGACGCGCCGGAGGTGCCGCTCGGGGCAGGGTGGCTGCCGCTCGAGGTGCCCTCGATGGCGGCGGTCACGCTCGGCTGGGCGGCCCAGGTCGCCGCGGCCGGGATCGCCGTCCGGCTGGCGGGCTGCGACGACCCGCGGTGTGCGGACCGGGCCGGCGAGATCACGCGGCTGTGGGCGGCGGTGGCGTCCCACGGGTCCGCGCCCCGTCGCCCGGGGCCGGTGCCGGGCGTGGCAAGATACCGGCCCGCCCTCACGCTGCGCGAGCCGGCAGCCACGGTCGCCGCGCTCGCCGCCCTGCGGGTGGGTGCGGGACCGGGCGCGCCCTGGCGCGTCGAGTCGCCGCTGGCGCCCGTCGGCGACATCCGGGTCGACGCGGCCGCCTGCTCGGCGTGCGGCCGGTGCGCCGCGGCCTGTTCCGGCGGCGCGCTCGCGGCCGGGGGCACCGACGGCGCGGTGCTGACGTTCGACGGGTCGCTGTGCTCGGCCTGCGGAGCGTGCGTCGCGATCTGCCCGGAGGCGGCGCTCTCGTTGCGGCGCGTGATCGACCCGGCGGTGCCGGCGCAGGGCCGGCGCGTCGCGGCCCTGACGCCGTCCGGGCGCAACTGCAGCAGCTGTGGTGAGCCGATCGGCGCGGGACTGGCGACCGGCGTGGTGGCCGCACGCCTGGCGGCCTCGCACCCCCTCGTCGCCGCCCGGCTGGTCGAGGGCGATCGGTGCGCGCAGTGCCGGCTGCGGTGACAATGGGGGCCGGCGCCCGGGCGTGCCCTGCTGTGCCGTGGCCATGCAGCCGAGCCGAAGCTGCCGATTCGGCGACACACAGGGGTGATCCTGATGGGACTTGCCACATCCGACTGGCTCACGCGCTTCGCCGCGGAGCTCGGCATCGAGCCTCCCGGCCCGCAGGAGGTGCAGGAGCTGCTCGCCCTCGCCGGCGTGGCCGCACACGCCGCCGAGCGCACCGCGGCGCCGTTGTCGTGCTGGCTGGCCGCGCGCGCCGGTGTGGGACCGGCCGAGGGATTGCGCGTGGCCGAACGCCTCGCCGCCGCACTCGGCTCGGACTGACCGGGGCCTCGCCTAAGCTTCTGGCAAGGCGTCGCCTGTCCGACGGCTGTGAGGGAGGTCGGTACGTGTGGACCAGACGGCGGTCCCCGACGCTGCCGCGGCACCCGCCCCGGTGCGGGAGCCGGCACCGACACCGCTGACCGGCCTCACGGCGCAGCAGGTCGCCGAGCGCGTCGCCGCCGGGCTCACGAACGCCGTCCAGCAGCGCACCAGCCGCACCGTCGGCGAGGTGATCCGCGCCAACGTCTTCACCGTCTTCAACGGCCTGCTGTTCGCACTGTTCCTGCTGACGCTGGCCACCGGGCGGTGGCAGAACGGCCTGTTCGGGCTGGTGATCGTCGCGAACTCCGCGATCGGGATCGTGCAGGAGTTGCGCGCCAAGCGGACCCTCGACCGGCTGGCCGTGCTCAACGCGCCCCGGGCCCGAATCGTCCGCGACGGCGTCACCCGCGAGCTCGACGTGGCCGAGATCGTGGCCGACGACGTGCTGGAGGTGCGCACCGGCGACCAGGTGCCCGCCGACGGCGTCGTCCGCCGGGCGACCGGGCTGGAGATCGACGAGTCGCTGCTCACCGGCGAGTCCGACCCGATCCCCAAACAGCCCGGTGACGATGTCCGCTCCGGCTCCATCGTCGTCGCCGGCGGTGGCTGGTTCCAGGCGACCGCCGTCGGTGCCCAGGCCTACGCGACCAGGCTCGCCGCCGAGGCACGGCGCTTCAGCCTGGTGCACTCGGAACTGGTGGCCGGCACCAACCGGCTGCTGCGCTGGATCTCCCTGATCATGCTCGTCGTCGGGCCGCTGGTGCTGTGGAGCCAGTTCCGCAGCCCGGACAACACCGGCTGGCAGGACGCCGTCACCGGGACCACCGCCGCGCTGGTCGGCATGGTCCCGGAGGGTCTGGTGCTGCTGACCAGCCTGGCGTTCGTCATCGGTGCGCTGGTGCTGGCGCGCCGCCAGACGCTGGTGCAGGAACTGCCCGCGGTCGAAGGGCTGGCGCGGGTGGACGTCGTGTGCCTGGACAAGACCGGCACCCTCACCCACGGCGACATCACCTTCGACGACCTGCAGATCCTCGCGGGCGCCGACCCGGACGAGGTCGAGCACGCGCTGGCCCTGAGCGGCGCGGGCGCCGCCGGGAACGCCACCGCCGACGCGATCGCGGCGCGCTTCCCGCACACCCCGTGGCGGCAGACCGCACAGGTGCCGTTCTCCTCCGCGCGCAAGTGGTCCGCGGTCGGGGCGGCGGACGGGTCCGGCAGTCGCGGCACCTGGGTGCTCGGCGCGCCCGAGATGGTGCTGCCGGTCCCGTGCTCACCCGCGCAGCACGCCGGCCGCGACGCAGCCGACGCGCTGGCCGCCGAGGGGCGCCGGGTGCTGCTGCTCGCCCGCGGCGACGCGCCGCTGGGGACCAGCGCCGACGACCCGGTGCTGCCCGCCGACCCGGTGCTGCCCCCCGACCTCGTGCCGGCCGCGCTGGTGATCCTCGCCGAGCGGGTCCGCGACGACGCCGCCGCGACGCTGCGCTACTTCACCGAGCAGGGCGTCGCGCTCAAGGTGATCTCCGGCGACAACCCGCGCACGGTCGGGGCCGTCGCCGCGCGGGTCGGGGTGCCGGGGGTCCGCGGCGGCGCCGACGCTATCGACGCCCGCTCCCTGCCCGAGGATCTCGACGAACTGGGGCAGGTCCTCGAGCGTGCCAGCGTGTTCGGCCGCGTCACCCCGCACCAGAAGCGGGCGATCGTCGGCGCGCTGCAACGGCGCGGCCACGTCGTCGCGATGACCGGCGACGGCGTGAACGACGCGCTCGCCCTCAAGGACGCCGACATCGGCGTGGCGATGGGCAACGGTGCCCCCGCGACGAGGGCGGTGGCACAGATCGTGCTGCTGGACGGGAAGTTCTCCCACCTGCCCGACGTCGTCGCCGAGGGGCGCCGGGTGACCGCCAACATCGAGCGGGCCGCCAACCTGTTCGTGATCAAGAACGTGTACTCGCTGCTGCTGGCGGTGATCACCGCGATCACGCTGCGTGCTTACCCGCTGGCGCCGATCCAGCTCACGTTGATCTCCGGCGTCACGATCGGGATCCCCGCGTTCCTCCTGGCCCTCGGCCCGAACCGGCGCCGGTACGTGCCCGGGTTCTTGCGCCGGCTGCTGCGCTTCGCGGTGCCCGTCGGGTTGATCACCGGCGCAGCCGCATACGCCGGGTACGGCGTGGCACGCGCCCTGGAGCCGCACGCGGGCGTGACCGCCGGGCGCACCACGGCGACCCTCGTCGTCATCACCGCGTCGCTGTGGACGCTGCTGGTGGTGGCGCGGCCGCTCGCCGGCTGGAAGCTGGGGCTGGTGGCGGGCATGGTCGCGCTCGTCGCGCTCATCGTCGCCGTGCCGGTGTTCGCGCGCGGCATCTTCTTGCTGGACGTGACCTGGGCGCGGCTCGGCCTCGGCGTCGCGGTGGGCCTCGGGGCCGCCGCACTCATCGAGGTCGCGGCACGCCGGATCGGGACGCACCGGCCGGGCGGGCCGCTCAGTCCTGGGTGAGGTCCGCCTCCTCCGTCTCGAGCGGGTGCACGACCGCCACCGGGCACGTCGCGTGGTGCAGCACGCCCTGGCTCACCGAACCCAGCCAGGAGGCGAACCGCCCGCGCCGCGCCCGGGCTCCCACGACGAGCAGTTCCTGGGAGGCGCTCTCGCGCACCAGCCCGTCGACGGGGTGCTCACGCACCACCTGCCGGACCACGGTCACGTCGGGGAACTTCTCCTGCCAGCCCGCGAGCGTCTCGGCGAGCCACCGCTCGGCGCGCTCCGGCGCCGGGGGAGCGACCCGCCACTGCATCTCGGCCAGCGTGTCCTTCGGCCAGCAGTACACGACCCGCAGCCGCCGGCCGCGCCGGGAGGCCTCGTCGAAGGCGAAGGCGAGCACCTGTTGGCTCACCGGCGATCCGTCGATGCCCGCGACGACGTCCGGCCGGTCGCCCTCCAGCCCGGGCGGGCTGCCGACGACGACGACGATCCCGGTGCCCGCGCCGGCGGCGGCGGTGCTCACCGAGCCGAGGACCGCACCGGCGAGCGTGCCCAGTTGGCGGCTCCCGACGACCACCATGTCCGCGGTCTCGGCGGCGGTACGCAGCACCGCCCGCGCGTCGCCGGCGACGATGGTGCCGTTCGCGATCACGGCCGGCCACGTCTCGGGCAGTTGCCGCAGGGCGTTGTCCACCCGCCGCTGGGCGGCCTCGCGCAGGTCGTTGTTGATGTCGTGCTCGGCGACCGACGTCTCCCACGGCCAGACCGACGGTGCGAGCTGGTAGGCGCGCAGCACGTGCAGCGGCCGGGAGCGCAGCGTGGCCTCGTGCGCCGCCCAGTCCAGTTCCGGCCAGTGGTCGGCGGCGTCGCCGAGGCCGACGACCACGGCGCCTGTGACATCGGGCATGTGGATCATGGAGTTCCTCCTTGGGGGGTGGGGTCTGCGGTCGTGGCCGGCCTCGTCGTGATGACCTCGCGGGCCGGTCGCCGGCGCGAGGCGGCCGCCTGCGGCGCCTGACCGGCGCGCAGCAGGATCTGCGGGATCGCGCTCAGCCCGAGCCGCTCCTGCAGCATGCGGTGGGCGGATCGGACCTCGACCGCCTGCGTCAGCGGGCTGGCCGAGAATCCGGCGTCGGTCAAGGTCAGCCAGATGCGCTCCAGGGCCTCCCCGGTGCGCAGCCAGGTCCGCTCGTCGTCGCCGCGCGCGCACAGCAGCAGCAGCGTCTGGCGGTTGGTCTCGCGGGCCGGCGTCGGCAGCCAGCCGAGACCGTCCAGGTCGAACTCGCGCACCATCGGGCCCTCGGACGAGCCGCCGCCGTTGCGGGGGACGCTCGCCATCTGCACACCGTCGCACCGTCTCGGGTCGTCCGTGGTCCAGGCCGCGATCTCGGCCAGGTACCCGGCATCGGCCATCTCGATGTCGTCCGCGAAGGCCGAGGTGTCCGCCACCGCCGCGACCGCCTCGGGGCTGACGGCCGGGACCAGGACGGCCCCTTCGGTGTGGGCGATCCACTGCAGGTGCAGGATCAGTTGCTGCGGCAGCGGATCGCCGATGAACTGGCGCCGGTTGGTGCGGCGCTGGTCGATCGCGTGATCGAGCGACCCGCTGCCCGGGAAGGTGCCGACCGGGCCAACCTCGACGCGTGCGACGAGCTCCGGGTCCTGCGGGTTGGGGAAGCGGTGCACGACGGGCTCGTGGCCGGCCGCCTGCAGCGTGATCCGCGCATGCAGCAGCGCGCAACCACAGCTGATCACCAACTGCCGCCCGCGGGGGTCGAGCACATCCAGTCGCCGGCTCGGATCGGCGCGGATCTCCAGCGCGTCCCCGGTCAGGACGAACCGCCAGGGCTGGGTGTTGTGGATCGACGGCGCGAGCAGCGCGCGGCGGGCCGCCCGCTCCAGCAGCGCCGCCGCCGAGTGCCCGGTGGAGACATGTCCGGAGGAGACCTGCGCGGTGACGCCCATGCATCGAGCCTGCCCGCACCCGGCCGGGCGCGGCCAGTGGTGGATGTCCCGGTGTGCCAGGGCCGGAGGGCACGGTCCAACGGCCCGGTCGGCTGCGGCGTCCGGCCCTGCCGCACGGCGCGTCACGGTCCGAGCATCGGTGCAGGAGAGGGGTCGCGATGGTGCTGACCGCACCGCCGCCCGGCAGGACCGGCGGCGAGCACTTCCACCCGGCCGCGGTGTCCGGGCTGCCGGAGCCGGCGCGGCGCTGGCTGCGCCACGCGATTCCCCCGGGAGCGCCGCTGCCCGCGGGGACGGACCTGCGGATGCACGGCGCGATCCTGCTCGGTCGCTGGCGGCCGTTCCGTGCGCGCGAGACGATCGTGCCGCGCAGCGGCTTCACCTGGGCCGCCCGGACCAGGATCGCCGGACTGCCGGTCAGCGGCTTCGACCGGTACGCCGACGGCGAGGGCGAGATGCGGTGGTCGCTCGCCGGGATCGTCCCGGTCCGGTCCGCGCGCGGGTTCGACGTCACGCTCAGCGCGTTCGAACGGATGGTGGCCGAGTCCGTGTTCGTCCCCGGCGCGCTGGTCGATGCCGACTGGTGCGTCGGGGGTGCTCCCGGGTCGGCGGTGTACTCCCAGCGCTGGAACGGGCACCCGCACCGGACGCGGGTGAGCGTGCGCGTCGACGCCGGCGACCGCCTGGCGGCCGTATCCCTGTGGCGCTGGGGCGACCCGACCGGGACCGGGCGCTACGGCCTGCACCGCTTCGAGGCCCTGCTCGAGGAGGAGGTGCCCTGCCCGGTGGGCGGGCCCGGCGACCGCAGCGACATCCTGGTGCCGCGGTGCGTGCGTGCCGCCTGGATCGGTGCCGACGGGGCGCGCCAGGAGTTCTTCCGGGCCGTCATCGACGCGGCCACCCCCGTCGCGGCCATCCCCGTCACGGCCACCGCCACGGCAGATCCCGTCGCGGACCCGTAGGGCCCGCAGGACGCTTGAGGCTGCTCAGCCGTCCTCGAACGGGGCGCCGCACGCCTCGCACACCACGGGGTGCTCGGCCGCGTTGAGGCGGCCGCACTCGGGGCAGACCCGGTGCGCCCAGCACACCGAGCTACCGCCCTCGTCCTCGCCCAACGGCCGCGGGGCTCGCTGCCCGGTGGGGTTCTCGCGATCGGCCATGACCCATGCATACACCGGCCGGCGGTCAGGCCTGCTCGAGCGGCGGGTGGGCGGCCACCAGTGGGGTGTCGACGCCGACGACCCCGAGCCGGCCCGCTCCGCCAGGGCTGCCCAGCGGTTCGGCCCGACCGGGCAGCGTGTCGGCGAAGAACGCCGCGTTGTCCTCGGTGTAGATCTGCCACTTCTCCGGCAGGTCGTCCTCGTAGTAGATCGCCTCGACCGGGCAGACCGGCTCGCACGCACCGCAGTCGACGCACTCGTCGGGATGGATGTACAGCGAGCGGCCGCCCTCGTAGATGCAGTCGACCGGACATTCCTCGACGCAGGCCCGGTCCATCACGTCGATGCACGGTTCACTGATCACGTAGGTCATGGTCGCCCTCTCGTTCCTCCATCCCGGAGTTTATACGAGTGCGCTCGTATAAACCAGGAACCGTCAGCGGGAGTCGGCCAGCGTCTCCAGCGCCAGCGTCGAGTGGGCGTACGCGCCGCCGGCCCGCATCTCGGCCGCCACCCAGACGGCCTCCATGATCTCCTCGTCGCTCGCGCCCTTGCGCCGGGCCAGGCGGGTGTGGCCCTTGATGCAGTAGGGGCACTGCGTCGTGTGCGCGACCGCCACCGCGATCAACTGCTTGG
>SCQZ01000169.1 GCA_004299665.1 Jatrophihabitans sp. | reverse complement strand
GGAACTCGTGCGTCTCGGGCAGGTTCTCGCCGTTGGTCCCGTCCCGGACGAACAGGTAGGGCACCGCGTCGAGACGGAAGCCGTCGACACCGAGGTCGAGCCAGAACCGCAGCGCGTCGATCATCGCCTGCTGCACCGCGGGGTTGTCGAAGTTCAGGTCCGGCTGGTGGCTGAAGAACCGGTGCCAGAAGTACTGCTTGCGCACCGGGTCGAACGTCCAGTTCGACGGCTCGGTGTCGACGAAGATGATGCGCGCCTGGGGGTAGCGCTGGTCGTCGTCGTTCCAGACGTAGAAGTCCCCGTACTCGCCGTGCGGATCGGACCGGCTCGCCTGGAACCACGGGTGCTGGTCGGACGTGTGGTTCATGACGAAGTCGACGATCACCCGGATGCCGCGGCCGTGTGCCTCGTCGAGCAGCCTGCGGAAGTCCTCGATGCCGCCGAACTCCGGGAGCACGCCGGTGTAGTCGCTGACGTCGTAGCCGCCGTCGCGCAGCGGGGAGGTGTAGAACGGCGGCAGCCAGATGCAGTCGATGCCGAGCCACTGCAGGTAGTCGAGCCTGCCGGTCAACCCGCGCAGGTCGCCGGTGCCGTCGCCGTTGGAGTCGGAGAAGCCGCGCACCAGCACCTCGTAGAAGACGGCGCGCTTGAACCAGTCTGGGTCGGGGGACGGCAGGGTCGACGCGGCGGCCTCGCCGTTCACCGGAGCTGCGCCCATCCCTCCTTCCTAGCAGCAGGGCGGTGGCGCCGGATCACGACAGCCGGACCCGGGGGTCCAGGACGGCGTAGCCGATGTCGACCAGGATGTTCGCCGCGACGATGAAGGCCGACGCCAGCAGCACCAGCCCGATGATCACCGGAAGGTCCTGGCGGCTGATGGCGTTGTAGATCTGCGCGCCGAGCCCCGGCAGGCCGAACACCGTCTCGGTGATGATGATCCCGCCGAGCAGCGTGCCGAGGTCGATGCCGAACTGGGTCAGCACCGGCGTGAGTGCGCTGCGCAGCCCGTGGCGGTACACCACGCGGCGTTCGGCGAGCCCCTTCGAGCGCGCGGTGCGGATGTAGTCCTCGCCCAGCACGTCCAGCATCGAGCCGCGGGTGAGCCGCGAGTAGGTCGCGGCGGTCACGAGCGCGATGGTGATCCAGGGCAGGATCATGTGCACGAACCATTGGTAGGGATCCTGGGTCAGCGGGACGTAGCCGCTGCCGGGGAAGAAGGTGACCCCGGCGAGGTGCAGTTCGTAGAACAGGACCAGCAGGCACAGTTCGCCGAGCAGGAAGGTCGGCATCGAGTAGAAGAACAGCGCGAACCCGGTGACCGTGCGATCGGCGGCGCTGCGCGGGTGGGTGGCGGCCACGACGCCGGAGACGACGCCGATGATCAGCCAGAGGACGGCGCCACCGATGGCCACCGACGCGGTGACCGGCAGGTCCTGCTTGATGATCGTCGTCACCGACTCGTTGTTGACGTAGGAGTAACCCAGGTTGCCGTGCAGCAGCCGCCACAGGTAGCTGCCGTACTGGTCGAGGATCGGGCGGTCGAGGCCCAGGCGGTGGGCGATGAGGGCGATCGTCTGCGCCGTGGCCTGCCGACCGGCGAGCGTCTGCGCGACGTGGTGCGGGGCGACGAAGTACAAGATGAACACCGCGGTCGACACCACCCACATCGTGACGACGCCGAGGAAGACGCGGCGGACGAGGAATCGGAGCAAGGCGCCACCCCCTCCTACGTCGCCGTGGTGCGGGTGTACCGCGGGTCGAACGCGTCGCGGACGCTGTCGCCGAGCAGGTTGAACGCGAGCGTGGTGACCAGCAGCGCGGCGCCCGGGAGGACGACGTACCACCACGCGACCTGGTAGTACTGCAACGACTCCGAGAGCATCCCGCCCCAGCTCGCGGTGGGCGGGGTGACGCCGAGGCCGAGGAAGGACAGCGTCGCCTCGAAGACGATGGACAGCGGGATCAGCAGCGTCGTGTAGACGATCACGGGGGCGAGCACGTTGGGCAGGATGTCGATGAACATGATCCGCAGGTCGCCGGCGCCCAGCGAGCGGGCGGCCTCGACGAACTCCTTCTGCGCGACCGACAGCACCTGGCCGCGCACGATGCGCCCCACCGAGGCGAAGGAGAAGAAGGCGATCACCGCGATGGACACCGGCAGGCCGGGCCCCACCACCGCGATCAGCGCGATCGCAAAGACCAGGTAGGGCATCGACAGCACCACGTCCATGAACCGCGCCAGCACGGTGTCGACGAAGCGGCCGAAGTAGCCCGCCGCCAGGCCGATGACGACGCCGACGGCCACCGCCGCGACGCTGGCCACCACCCCCGCGAGCAGCGAGATCTGCGCGCCGTAGAAGACCCGCACCAGCACGTCGCGGCCCAGTTCGTCGGTACCGAGCAGGAACGTGCCGTTGGGGGCGACGGGTATGCCGGCGGGGGACAGTCCGGTCGTGCGGTACTGGACGTCCGGCCCGTGACCCACCAGTGCCGAGACCACCGGGGCCAGGACGGCCATCAGCGAGATGAGCACGATGACCAGCGCCGACCCCACCGCCACCGGGTCGTGGCGGAGCCGGTCGTAGGCGAGCCGCCAGGGGCTGCGACCCTCGATCGCCGGGGCCTGCACGACGGCCTCGCCCGACCCGGTGCCCAGCGCCGCGGCGGTGCTCATCGCCGCCTCGCTCGCTCACGGTTCGCCGTCCCCGGCGTAGCGGAGTTGCTCGCCGTCGCGCACCGGGAAGTGGCAGGCGACCAGGTGGGTACGGGCGTCGCCGAGCCTGGGTTCCAGCGCCGGCGCCTGCTCGCGGCAGATCTGCTGCGCCTTCGGGCAGCGCGGGTGGAACCGGCAGCCGGTCGGGGGCGCGATCGGGGACGGGACGTCGCCGCGCACCACGATCCGCTCGCGCCGGTCGGCGACGTCGGGGTCGGCGACCGGTTCGGCCGAGAGCAGGGCGGCGGTGTAGGGGTGGCGCGGGTGGGCGCCGAGGTCGGGAGAGGGCGCGAGCTCGACGACCTCGCCCAGGTACATGACCGCGACGCGGGTGCTGACCCGCTGCACGACGGCCAGGTCGTGGGCGATGAACACATAGGTCAGCGAGTACTGCTGCTGCAGGTCGGTGAGCAGGTTGATGACCTGGGCCTGGATCGACACGTCCAGCGCGGAGACCGGCTCGTCGCAGACGATCAGCCGCGGGTGCAGCGCCAGCGCCCGCGCCACCCCGATGCGCTGGCGCTGGCCGCCGGAGAACTCGGCGGGGAACCGGTTGT
>SCQZ01000168.1 GCA_004299665.1 Jatrophihabitans sp. | reverse complement strand
CCCTGGCGGTCCCCGAGGTGCCGACCGTCCCCTTCGAGACCTTCTTCGAGAAGCAGCCGGGCAACATCCAGGCCAACGCGGCCTTCGTCTACCTCAACGCCGGCGCGGCCACGCTGAACGCGAACAGCTTCATGGCGGCCGAGACGCAGATGGGCTTCACCTTCAAGGACAAGATCGCCATCGACGTGACGTCCTCGCCCAACTACGGCAACTACGTCCAGCAACTCAAAGGCGACGGGATCCAGTACGTCCAGTACATCGGCGCGTACCAGTACGCGGTCCAGCTCAAGAGCGCGATGTACCAGCAGAACTACAACCCGTACTTCGTCATGGACCCGACCGGCTACGACGCCAACTACGTCGCCGCCGGAGCGCCCGTGGAGGGGACGTGGTCGTTCGTCCCGGGGCCGCTGTTCGAGGAGGCGGGGCAGAACCCGCAACTGCAGACCTACCTGACCTGGCTGCAGCGGACCTCGGGCGGCGCGCCGACGTTCTTCGGGGTCTACGCGTGGTCGGCGGCGGCGCTGTTCACCCAGCTCGCGATCCAGCTCGGCGGCCGGATGACGCGCGCCTCGATCGTCGATGCGGTGAAGGGTGTCCACGACTGGACCAACGGCAACATGCACCCGCCGCAGGACGTGGGGGGCAAGCACACCGGCAAGTGCGCCTCCGTGGTGCACCTGGAGAACGGCAAGTGGGTGCGCAAGACGCCGTACCCGTACACCTGCGGCGGCATCGTCAACAGCGGTGTGGGGTCCTGACCGGTGACCGAGTTCATCGCGTACACCGTCACCGGACTGTTCCTGGGCGCCGCGTACGCGATCGCGGCATCGGGGCTGGTGCTCACCTACACCACGACGCGGGTGTTCAACCTGGCGCACGGCGCGACCAGCATGGTGATGGCCTACGTCTACTGGCAGTTGCACGTCTCGGCCGGGTTGCCCACGGCGCTGGCCGTCGCGCTCGTGCTGGTCCTCATCGCGCCGCTGTTCGGGGTGGTGCTCGAGCGGCTGGTCATGCGCGGGCTCGGTGACGCGCCGGTCGCGGTGAGCCTGGTCGTCACGGTGGGGCTGTTCGTGTTCCTCGTCGGGCTCGCGCAGCAGTTCTGGCCGGCCGACGTGTTCCGTGCGGTGCCCAACTTCTTCGGGTACGCCGCGCTGGACGTCGCCGGTGTCCGGGTCGGCTACCACCACATCATGACGATCGGGGTCTCGGCGGCCGTCGCGATCGGCCTGTACGTGCTGCTCAACCGCACCCGGATCGGCACCGCGATGCGCGCGGCCGTGGACAACAGGGAGTTGCTGCAGCTGTTCGGCGCCCGCGCGGACCGGGTGTCGATGCTGAGCTGGGCGACGGGCTCCAGCCTGGCCGCGCTGGCGGGGATCCTGCTCGTCTCGTACACCGGGCTGGACTACTACACGCTGACGTTCCTGGTGATCAGCGCCTTCGCGGCGGCCATGCTGGGCCGGCTGTCGAGCCTCCCGCTGACGTACGTGGGCGCGATCTTCCTGGGGCTGCTGACGGCCTACGTGCAGGGCTACGTCCGCGGCGGGCCGCTGATCCAGACCGGCCTGCAGAGCTCGCTGCCGACCTTCATGCTCTTCGCGATCCTGATCTTCGTGCCGCAGGTGCGGCTGCGGGTCGGGCAGGTGAAGGGCATCCTGGCCGCGGCCGTGCCGTCGCAGCGACGCGCGCTGTCGTGGTCCGTCGTCCTGGTCGCGGCGGTGCTGGCGGTGCTGCCGTTCCTCGGCCCCACCAACCAGTTGCGACTCGGCACGGGGCTGGCATACGGGATCGTGATGCTCTCGCTGATGCTGCTGACCGGCTACGGCGGCTACGTCTCGCTGGCGCAGTTCACCTTCGTCGGGGTCGGCGCCGCCGTCGTCGCGAAGGCCGGCACCTCCTCGCCGTGGGCCCTGGTGGTGGCCGCCCTGATCGCCGCCGCCGTCGGGGCGCTGGTGGCCCTCCCCGTGCTCAGGCTGACCGGCCTGTACCTGGCGCTGGCGACCCTCGCGTTCGGGCTGCTGATGGACAAGCTGGTCTTCCAGGCCGACTTCATGTTCGGCTTCGGCGGCACGCTGCACGCCCGCCGGGTGTCGCTGTTCGGGTGGGACCTGTCCGGGACCGGTAGCTACGTCGTGCTGATGACGGCCGTGTTCGTACTGGTCGCCGTCGCGCTGCTGGCGCTGCGCCGCGGCCCCGTCGGCCGGCTGCTCATCGCGCAGCGCGACAGCCCGGCCGCCTGTGCCACCCTCGGGCTGAACCAGCGCTGGTTCCGCATCGCGATCTTCAGCGCGTCCGCGGCGATTGCCGGCCTGGCAGGCGGCCTGCTCGCGGGGCTGCAGCAGACCATCGACGCCACGCCGTTCGCCACCTTGCAGAGCCTGCCGCTGCTACTCGTAGCGGTGGTCGCGGGTGTCACGTCCGTGACCGGCACGCTGTTCGGCGGCCTGCTGCTCATGCTGCTGCCGGTGGTGCAGGCCACCGTCCCGTCGTTCTCCGGGTTGGTGTTCCTGGTCATCGGCGTCGGGGCGATCCTGCTCGGCCGTGACCCGAACGGGCTGGTGAACGTCGCGTTCCGCGGTGTCCGGGGCCTCGCGCCGCGCCTCCCGCTGCCCGCGCCGCTGCGGCCCGCCGCACCCGCGCCGCCGCGCGGCGCTCAGGAACCGGCGCGTGCCGACGTCGCCCAGGAGGCGCAGGTGGCCGGCCATGGCGTTGCTTGACGTACGCGGCGTCACCGTCCGCTTCGGTGGCATCACCGCCGTGAACGAGGCCTGCGTCTCGGCGGACGCGGGCACGATCACCGGCCTGATCGGGCCGAACGGGGCGGGGAAGACGACCCTGTTCAACGTGATCACCGGCCTGCAGGCCCCGACCGCCGGCCGGATCCGCTTCCGCGATCACGACGTCACGAAGGCGACGGTCGACGCTCGTGCCCAGCGCGGCATGGCCCGCACCTTCCAACGGCTGGAGGCGTTCGGTTCCCTGACCGTCCGCG
>SCQZ01000167.1 GCA_004299665.1 Jatrophihabitans sp. | reverse complement strand
CCAGGGCGGAGCGGGCCTGCGGGGTCGGCCGCGGGTTCGGGTCCTGTCCGGTTGGGGTCACCGGGGAACGCTTCCTGACCACTGTGCGTTGCCGTCGGCCTCGGCGCGGAGCGCGGCGCGCAGGTCGTACTGCGCGACCACGGCCGCCTTGATCCGCACCGTTGCACTCGGGTCGAGGTCGCTGAGTTGGGTGGCCAGGTCGAGGGCTTGCGCGACCGGGTCCCGTGTGCACAGTTGATCGGCCAGACCGATCTGCACGGCTTCCTCGGGCCGGACCTGCGCGCCGGTGAGACAGAGCCGTAGCGTGCGTCCGCGTCCGACGAGTGAGGGCAGCGCCCAGCTGCCGACCGCCAGCCCGTGGCCCGGACCGACGACGCGCAGCCACGCGTGCTGGGACCACAGCCGCAGGTCGCAGGCCAGGCTCAGTTGCGCGCCTCCGCCCACGGCGGGGCCGTCGACGGCCGCGATGATGACCGCGGGAAGGGTGATCATCGCGTCGTACAGTTCGTAGAGGGCGTCGCTCACGTCGCGGCGGGTGTCGTCGTCCAGTGAGAGGTCGGCGCCGGCGCAGAAGATGCCCGGGGTACTGGAACCGAGGACGACCACGCGCGCCGGTTGGGCGTGCAACTGGTCGAATGCGCGCCGGAGTCCGTCGACGAGGCCGGTGTCGATCGCGTTGCGTTGCCGCGGGCGATCGAGCAGCAGCCGGGTCACCCGCGGCGCCGGGCTGTCGACCCGCAGCCCGCCGGTGTTTCCCGCCATGGCGCTCCTTCGCAGTCGGTCGCTGCCCGGTTCGTGTCGACGTGTCAGCGTAGGGCCGTCTGCGTCACGAAGGGCACCCGTCGACGCCTAACCCGGAATAGGCTGCACCTATGACGCTGCGTCAGCTTGAGTACCTGATCGCGGTCGCGCAGGCCGGCTCGTTTGCGGCTGCCGCGACGAAGATCGGCGTCTCGCAACCGACGTTGTCCCAGCAGATCCGCGCGTTGGAGGATGAGGTGGGGGCACCGTTGCTGAGCCGCACCTCGCGCGGCGTCGTACTCACCCCGGCCGGGCGCGCCTTCGTGCCCGACGCCAACGCGGCCCTCAGTTCGGCGCGCCGCGCGATGGCCAACGGTCGCCGAGCAGGCACCGCCGCTCCCGAGACGCTGCGGGTGGCGGCGGTGCGCTCACTGGTGGTCGCAGTCCTGCCGGCCGTCGTCAAACGCTGGATCGAGACCTACCCAGGGGTATCGATCCATATTCGTGAATGCGAGCACCGCCGCCAGGTCGCGGAAATGGTGCTCGCGGACAAGGTTGATCTCGGGATCGGGCCCTTGCCGGAGGCCTGGAAGGGCGCGCACGTGGAACTCGGCTGGGAGCAGTTGGCGGTGGTCCTGCCGTCCGGCGATCCGCTGCTGCACGCGGGCAGCCGTATCGGGCTCGACGCACTCGCGCAGCGCGACTGGGTTCTCATGGACGAGCGGAACGGGATCCTCGAGCCACTGCTGCGCGCCTGTCGCTCCGTCGGCTTCGACCCGACGCCGGCGGTCAGGACCGAACAGATCGAGGCGGCCTCACGACTGGCCGCGGCCGGCATCGGCCCGGCGCTGGTGCCCATCAACAACATCCCCGAGGACCTCGCGGGCAACGTCAAGATGACAGATCCGCCGATCGCCTGGAAGGTCTGGGC
>SCQZ01000166.1 GCA_004299665.1 Jatrophihabitans sp. | reverse complement strand
GGTACCCGCCCATCTCGAGGTTCTCGGTGACGGTCAGCGAGCCGAAGACGTCGTCGTTCTGCGGGACGTAGCCGACGCCGCCCCGCGCGATCCGCTCCGCGGGCTTGTTGGTGATGTCGCGCCCGTCGACCACCACCTTTCCGCTGGCACAGCGCAGGTGCCCGACGATGGACTTCACGAGCGTGCTCTTGCCGGCCCCGTTCGGACCGGCGACGACCGCCACCTGGCCCTTGTCGATCGCGACCGACACGCTCCGGATCACGGGCGGGCCGCCGCCGTAGCCGACGGTCAGGTCGTGGACCGCGAGACAGTTACCCGCCGCACCCTGATCGGAGATCGATTTGTCGGGCAGGCTGCCCACCGATGACATCACCATGGATCAACCACCTAGATATGCGTCGAGTACTTCGCGTCGGGATCGCAACTGTCCCATGTCTCCGTCCGCGATCTGCCGTCCCTGCGCCATGACGATGACGCGGTCGCACAGCCGCTCCACCGAGCCGAGTTCGTGCTCGACCAGCAGCAGCGTGAGCCCCTCGTGGCGCAGGTTGTTCAGGGCGTCCTCGATGTGACGGGCCAGGCTGCGGTTCACGCCGGCCATCGGTTCGTCCAGCAGCAACATCTTGGGCCGCGCCATCAGCGCCCGGCCGATCTCGACCAGTTTGCGCTGCCCCCCGGACAGTTCGGAGGCGTAGCTGTCCTCCTTGTCGAGCAGGTCCAGCCGGGACAGGACCGCGCGGGCCCGGCGTACCTCGGACGCCTGGTCGGCGCCCCACCAGCGACGCCCGGCAAGGGCGCCCCAGATGCTTCGGCCGCGCATCCCCGGCACCGCGACCAGCAGGTTCTCCATCACGGTCAGGCGGGCGAACTCGCCACCGAGCTGGAAGGTGCGGATCAGGCCGTGGCGGGCCCGGGTGTGGGTGGGACGCCCGGTGGTGTCCACCCCGTCGAAGACGATCGCCCCGCTCGTCGGCTTGACCTCGCCACCGATGGCCTTGAGCGCCGTGCTCTTCCCGGCGCCGTTGGGTCCGATCAGCCCGACGGCCGTGCCGTCCGCGATCTCGAAGGACAGCTCGTCGACCGCGACGACGCCGCCGAAGGTGACTCGCAAGCCCTCGATCGTGAGGATGGAACTTCGTGGCGCGACCGACACGACTGCACTGCTTGCCGACCCCACTTCGGCCACGGCCGCCTCCTCAGGCACGAGAGCCCCTGGCGAGACCGCCGAAGCGCCGTTTGCGTTCTGGTAGGACGCCCTGCGGGCGGAACCAGAGGAACAGCAAGATGAGCAGCGCGAGGCTGATCCACTGCACGGCGCCGACCAGTTCGGGGTTGCCGATGCTCGGGAACAGCACCGTGCCCTCGAGGAACAGCCCTTGGACGAGCACGGCGCCGAGGGTGACTCCGAGCAGGTTGCCCCGGCCCCCGACGATGACCGCTGCGAAGAGCCCGAACGTCTCGGGGTACGTCCAACCCGCGGGGGCCCAGGCGCTGATGAACTGGACCTCGATCGCACCGGCGAGGCCCGCCAGGGCCCCGCCGACGACCATGACGAGCAGTTTCGTGGCGGCCGCATTGTGGCCGATAGCCTCGGCCGCGGCCTCGTTGTCGCGCACGGCCCGCAGGACCCGGCCGAGCGGGGAGCTGTTGATGCGCCGCACCACCTCGAACGCGATGACGGCGGTCAGTACCGAGAGACCGAGATAGAACACCTCGTAGCCGACCTGGCTCAGGTGCAGGACTCCCTTGAACGGCGCCGGGATGTTCGACAACCCGATGCCGCCGTTGAGGAACCCGGAGGCAGCGGACACCAGATAGGTGGCCATGATCGCGACCACCAGTAGGACCATGGCCTGGTAGTCGCCTCGCAGCCGGCGCAGCACGATCATGCCGACGGCGAGGCCGAGCAGCCCACCCACTACCGCCGCCGCGAGCCACGGCAGCGGCCAGGGCAGCTTGGCGCCCCAGAAGTACTTCTGATAGCTGGCGGAGTTCGGGTGCCCCATCGTCAGGATGCTCGCCGTGTACGCGCCGGCCGCGACGAAGACGATGAAAGCGAAGTTCAGCACGCCCGCCTCGCCGAACTGCAGGTTCAGGCCCCAGCAGGAGATGATCGCCACCACGATGTACACGCACAGGGTCAGGACGTAGTAATCCATCAGGCGATGCCCTTCGTCTTCGCCGCCCCGGCGATGATGCCCGTGGGTCTGATCAGCAGGACCAGGATCAGCAGCGCGAAGGCGCTGATCGGTGCGTAGGCACCGCCCAGCACGATGGCGCTCTCCTCGAGGACCACGCCGATCACCAGCGCCCCGATCATCGCCCCGTAGACCTGCCCGACGCCGCCGAGGATCGCCGCGGCGATGATCTCCATCAGGAACGTGTCGCCCATCGTGTAGGAGACGCTGGACAGGCTGATCCCGAGCATCACCCCCGC
>SCQZ01000165.1 GCA_004299665.1 Jatrophihabitans sp. | reverse complement strand
AGAGCGCGCTGGTCGTCGCTGTAGGAGAAGTCCATCACGCCTGCTTCGGTGCCGTCGCTGCTCGCGCGACGCGCGGCAGTCCGAGCCCGGTGGTGGCGACGATGTCGCGCAGCACCTCGTTGACGCCGCCGCCGAACGTTCCGACGACCGCCTGGCGCGACACCTGCTCGACGGCGCCGCCGAGCGCGGCACGAGGCGATCCGGCGCGCAGCCGGCCAGCCGGTCCGAGGACCTGCACGAGCGTGCGGTAGGCGTCCAGTTGCGTCTCGGTGCCGTACGCCTTGGCCGCGCTCGCGTCGGCCGGGCCGAGCGCGCCGGCCGCCACCGCCTCGGTCATCTGCCAGTTCAGCAGCCGCATCGCCTCGATCCGGGCGTGGGTCCGGGCGAGATCCCGACGCACCTCCGGCCGCGCGAGCGAGCCGTCCTGCCGGCAGGTGTCGACGGACTGCTCCCACAGCGCCGCGGTACGCCCGCCGAGTGCGGCCAGGCCGATCCGCTCGTGGTTGAGCTGCATCGTGATCAACTGCCAGCCGCCGTCGACCGGCCCGACGACGTCCGCGTCCGGCACCCGCACCCCGCTGTAGTAGGTGGAGGTCACGTCCAGGCCGCCGACGGTCGGGATCGGCGTCCAGGAGAAGCCCGGGTCCCCGGTGGCGACAATGAGGATCGAGATGCCGCGATGTTTCGGCGCGTCGGTGTTCGTGCGGCACGCGAGCCAGACGTAGTCGGCGGTGTTCGCGCCCGAGGTGAAGATCTTGTTGCCGTCGACGATCCAGCCCGTGCCCTGCGGGTCGCGCACGGCGCGGGTCGAGAGCGAGGCGAGGTCCGTGCCGGCACCGGGCTCGGTGTAGCCGATCGCGAAGACGATCTCGCCGGACAGGATGCCCGGCAGGTAGCGGCGCTTCTGATCTTCCGTGCCGTGCGCCATGAGTGTCGGGCCGACGGTGTTGACCGTGACGAACGGGAACGGCACACCGGCGCGCTGGACCTCGTCGAAGAAGACGAACTGGTCGCCGATCGAGCGCCCCTGGCCGCCGTACTCGACCGGCCAGCCCAGCCCCAGCCAGCCGTCGGCGCCCAGGCGCCGCACGATCTCCCGGAACCGCCCGCCGCCGACGCCCTCCTCATGCGCGGCGCGGCGCTCGTCCGGGGGAAGCAGCGCGGCGAAATAGGCCCGCAGTTCGGCGCGCAGGTCGTGCTGCGCGGGTGATTCGCTCAGGTCCACGGGGTCTCCCTTACCGGTCCTGCGGGGTGATGAACAGCCCGCGCGCCGAGACGCAGACCGTGCCGTCGGCGGTGGTGATCGACCCCTCGGTGCGGATCTTGCGGCCGTCGACGCCGACCTGCCGGGCGGAGACGGTGAGCGGTTCGAACAGCGGCGCGGGCCGGTGATAGCGCACGGTGAGCTCGCCGGTGAAGCCGACCTGGCCGGCGCGGCCGTTCGCGACGCCGAGGGTGTGGTCCAGTAGCAGCGCGCTCACGCCGCCGTGCACGCAACCGGGCGGCCCCTGGTAGGCCATGCCGAGCGTGACCTCGCCGCCGACCGTCGTCCCCTCGCGCGCCTCCAGGACCAGCGGCGGGGCGATGGGGTTCTCCGGCCCGGTGACCGGATCGTGACGCGGGAACCCGCCCGTCCACATCGCGGCGATGCGCGCGACGACAGAGCCCGCGTGCTTCTCGATCGCGTCGGCGATCTCGTCCAGTCGCTCGGCGGTGCCGGGGTCGCACTCCCCCGCACGCACCAGTGCGTCGACGACCCGGCGGGCTGCGGCCGCTGCCGCGTCGACCTCGCGATCACCCGTGCGCGCACAGAACAGCTGGCGCGCGGGTGCCTCGTCTACCACGGCTGTCCTCCCGGTGGGGGCTGTCATGCACAGCGGGACTGGAATACGTACCAGTATCGCGGAGGGATCGGTCCCCGCAGGTGTCCCGTCCCACCAGGTAGACGCCGGTAATCAGGTCCCGGTGTCCGGCAACTCCCACGGGGCACCCCGGCCACCCGGCCGAAGTGTCCGAGTACCGGGATAGCTTGGGCGCCGTGCTGCAC
Source organism: Jatrophihabitans sp. (assembly GCA_004299665.1). Lineage (GTDB taxonomy): Bacteria > Actinomycetota > Actinomycetes > Mycobacteriales > Jatrophihabitantaceae > FW021-bin43. The sequence continues at coordinate 2,389 of SCQZ01000165.1, read as the reverse complement.
CTGCACCGCTGCGACCGCACCGACGTCCTCGTCGGCGCTCTCGGCGCGCTGCTGCGGACGCCGCCGGAGGATCCCTTCACCCCCGAGGTGATCGCCGTTCCGTCGCGCGGGGTGGAGCGGTGGATCGCGCAGTCCCTGTCGATCGTGCTGGGAGCCGGACACGGCCGGGGCGACGGCGTCTGCGCCAACGTCGAGTTCCCCTCGCCCGCGCGACTGGTGCGCGACGTGGCGGCCACCTGTTGCGGCATCGCCCCGGACGAGGACCCGTGGGCCGAACCCCGCCTGGTCTGGACGGTGCTGGCCGTCATGGACGACTGCGGCCAGGAGCCGTGGTGCGCGGCACTGGGCCGGCACCTGTCGGGCGAGCGCGGCGAGCGGCGGCGGGTCGCGGTCGCACAGCGGCTGGCGCGACTGTTCGGTTCCTACGGCGCGCAGCGCCCGTCCCTGGTCCGCGACTGGGCCGCCGGCGGGTACACCGACGGGGCCGGGGCTCCGCTCGCGGACGACCTGCGCTGGCAGGCGGAGTTCTGGCGCCGGTTGCGCGAGCGCATCGCCGTCGCCAGCCCGGCCGAGCGGCTGGGGGCCGTGCGGGACCGGCTGGCGCTCGAGCCGCAGGCGGTGTCGCTGCCCGGGCGGCTGTCCGTGATCGGCGCCACCCGGTTGGCCGCTGACGAGGTGCACGTCCTGGCCGCCCTGGCCGAGCACCGCGACGTGCACCTGTGGCTCCCTCACCCGTCGCCGGTGCTGTGGGAGCGCATCGCGGCCACCGGTTCCGCGGCCGGGCGGCGGCGCGCGGATCCGACGGCGTTGCTGGCCCGGCATCCGTTGCTGGCGTCGCTGGCGCGTGACGCCCGGGAACTGCAACTCGCCCTCGCGGCCGAGCCGCGCGACACGGACGAGGCCCTTCCCACCGGCGGGCGCCCCGCGGCCGCCGACCACTCGGCAGACCGCACCGCCGACGGTTCCACGGCCACACCCGGCACACGCGCCACACTCCTGACGGCGCTGCAAGCGGACCTGCGTGCCGACCGCGAGCCGGATGGCACCGTCGTCGTCGCCGATGGCGACGTGTCGATCCAGGTGCATGCCTGCCACGGCGCGCCGCGCCAGGTCGAGGTGCTGCGCGAGGTCGTGCTGGGCGCGCTCGCGGACGACCCGACCCTCGAGCCGCGTCACATCGTCGTGATGTGCCCGGACATCGACGCGTACGCACCCCTCGTCACCGCGGCGTTCGGCGGTCCGGGCCACGCCGGGACCGGCCGGCATCCCGGTCACGCGATCCGGATCAGGCTGGCGGACCGCTCGCTGCGGCGGACCAACCCGGTGCTGTCCGTCCTGGACCGGCTCCTCACCCTGGCGCAGTCCCGGTTGACGGCCTCCGAGGTGCTCGACCTCGCCGCCATGCCGCCCGTGCGGCGCCGCTTCGACTTCGACGACGACGACCTGTCCCGGCTTCGTGATTGGGTGCGCGGCAGCGGCGTGCGCTGGGGTCTGGACGCCGCGGCACGCGCACCGTACGGGCTGGCGACGGTCCGGGCGCACACCTGGGAGTGGGGCCTGGACCGGCTGCTGCTCGGTGTCGCCATGGACGCGGACGGCCTGCCGCTGGTCGGGGGCACGCTGCCCGTCGACGAGGTCGCCAGCACCGCCGCCGGGCTGGCCGGCCGGTTCGCGGAGTTCATCGACCGCATCGCGCGCGCGGGCGCGAACCTCACGCGAACGCACCCGGCGCGGGCATGGTGCGACATCCTCGTCGCCACCCTCGAGGACCTCGCCGCCCCTGCACCGGAGGAGCCCTGGCAGCTCGAGAACGCATGCGACCAGATCGCCGACGCCCTGCAGGACGGCGGCGACACCGACCTGGATCCCGCGGGCGTACGGGCGCTGCTCGAGGACCGGTTGCGGGGCCGGCCGACGCGCGCCAACTTCCGCACCGGCGACCTCACGTTCGCCACGCTGGTCCCGATGCGCTCGGTGCCGCACCGGATGATCTGCGTGCTCGGCCTGGACGACGGCGCGTTCCCGCGCCATCCGCTGCCCGACGGCGACGACGTCCTCGCGCGCGACCCGCTCACCGGTGAACGCGATCTCGCCGCGGAGGATCGCCAACTGCTGCTCGACGCCGTCCTCGCGGCGCGCGAGCGGCTCGTGTTGCTCTACAGCGGCGCCGACCCCCGTACCGGAGCGACGCGCCCTCCCGCGGTACCGCTCGGGGAACTGCTGGACGTGCTCGACGCCACGGGCCGGCGTGCCGACCGGTCCGCGCTGCGCGAGCACCTCGTGGTGCATCACCCGCTGCAGCCGTTCGACCCGCGCAACTTCACCGACCCGTTCCCGATCAGCTTCGACGGCTCGGCCGCCGCGGCAGCCCGGGCGATGGTGGCCCCGC
>SCQZ01000164.1 GCA_004299665.1 Jatrophihabitans sp. | reverse complement strand
TCACCGGGGGCGACGAGCTCGCGTCCGTTCCGTACACCTACGTCGTGGCGGTCGGACACCACGGGTAGCCGTCCCCCGATCCCGGACCCCGCTCGTTCCCGCGAAGTTGTCCGCCCGTTACGGCGTCATACGACGCCGACGGGCGGACAACTTGCAGCCCCGGGGCACCGACACCGCGTCATGCAACCAAATGGTTGACAACGGGGAGCGCGCGATCTAGGGTCTGCAACCAACAGGTTGAGGACTTGGCCCGGCGAGGAGGCGCGACGTGACCGACGAACTGTCGCGGGCGTTCGCCGCGCTGGCCGACCCGACCAGGCGCGACATCGTGGCGCGGCTCGCGGGTGCGGACGCGTCCGTGGGCGAGCTCGCCGAGCCGTACGGCATGAGCGTGCAGGCGGTGTCCAAGCACCTCAAGGTGCTCGGGGCGGCCGGCCTGGTCAGCCGCAGCAGGGACGCCCAGCGGCGGCCGTGCCACCTGGAGGCGGAGGTCTTCGACCTGATGACCACCTGGATCGAGCGGTACCGGCGGCAGGCGCAGGAGCGATTCGTCCGCCTGGACGCGGTGCTCGCCGAGATGGGCGAGCAGGACGAGCCGTACGACGAATCCCGGCCCCGACAGGAAGGAGCGGCGTCATGAACGCCACCGGCACGAACCAGACCAGCATCGAGGCACACCCGACGCTGCCGCTGATCACGATCACCCGCGAGTTCGACGCGCCGCCCGATCGCGTGTACCGGGCCTGGACCGATCCGGAGCTGTTCGTGCGGTGGATCGGCCCGCGCAGCATCGACACGCGCGTCGACCACTGGGACGCCCGCACCGGCGGCAGTTGGCACTACACCTCCTCCCGTGACGGGGAGCAGTGGGGGTTCTTCGGCTCCTTCCACGAACTGCGCCCGAACGAGCGGCTGGTGCAGACCTTCACCTTCGAGGGCTACCCGGACGGCGTCTCGCTGGAGACGCTCGTGCTCACCGACCTGGGGGACGGGCGGACCCGCGCCACCACCACGGGTGTCGTGGCCAGCCTCGAGGACCGCGACGCGATCCTGCGCAGCGGGATGGAGGTGGGCGTCATCGAGGGCTACGAGAAGCTCGACGAACTGCTCGCCGACGGCCGGTGAGCCGGGGCGGTGCCGGCGTCACAGCAGCGAGGGCTGCTGCCACGGCTCGCCCCGCAGGTGCAGCGCCAGCCACGCCCACACGGTCTCGTACCAGACCCGCGCGTTGCCCGGCTTGAGGATCCAGTGCCCCTCGTCGGGGAAGTACAGGTACTTGCACTCGACGCCGGCGCGCTGCAGGTCGGTCCACAGCCGCAGCCCCTCGCCGACGGGCACCCGGTAGTCCTTGTCGCCGTGCACGACCAGCATCGGCGTCGTGATCGCGTCCACGAACCGGTGCGGCGACCACCGCTCGTAGCGCTCGGGCCGCTCGCCGATCAGCCCCCACTCGCGCACCCAGTAGCCCGGGAAGTCGGTCGTCGCCTGGAACTGGTCGAGCGCCCACAGCGACGCGTGGGTGACGATGCAGCGGAACCGGTCGGTGTGGGTCGCCACCCAGTTCGCCATGTAGCCGCCGTAGGAACCGCCCATGGCCGCGGTGGTGGTCTCGTCGATGTCCGGGCGGGCGGCGGCGGCGTCCGTCAGCGCCATGAGGTCGGTGAACGGGTTGCCGCCCCACTGCCCCCACCCGCGGGCGATCATCCGCTCGCCGTAGCCGGTGGAGAACGCGGGATCGGGTAGCAGCACCGCGTACCCCTTGGCGACCGTCAGCCACGGGTTCCAGCGCCAGCTCCACGAGTTCCACGACGACAGCGGCCCACCGTGGATCCACACCAGCAGCGGGACCTTGTCTTCCGTGTCCGGACGGCACAGCCACGCGCGCAGCGGCGTTCCGTCGACGGCGGTGGCGGCGACGTTCTCCACCCGGCCCGGAACCGGTGCCGCGCCGGGCGCCCGCAGCACGGTGGCCGCGCCGTCGACGGCGGTGGCGTCGAGGCGGACCGGCGTGGGCGGGCAGTCGACGTGGTCGCGTAGCGCGTACAGCGTCGTGCCGTCGGCGGCGACCTGCAGGTTCGCGTGGTGGCCGTGCGCGGTGACGCGTGTGACCTGCCCGGTCGCGAGGTCGAGGCGGAACACCGGACGGTGCCCCAGTTCGTCGGCGAGGAAGAACACCGACCGCCTGTCGGCGGCGAACTGCGGCTCCTGCGGCCAGACGTCCGGGTCGGTGACGAGTTCGCGGCCCTCGCCCCCGGCGAGGTCGAGCAGCCACAGCGAGTGGCGCGGCGGGCTGTCGTACCCGGTGAGCACCTCGCGCGTGCACACCACCTGGCGACCGTCGCGCGACACGGCGGGGCTTGCGAAGTTCAGCATCGGATCGTCGGCGAGCACGCGCCGCTCACCGGTGGCGGTGTCGATCGCGACCAGTTGCGCCCGCGGCATCCCGGGTTCGTCGATCACGTTCCAGGTGGCGACCAGGGTCGCGCCGTCGGGCGTCAGCGCGGTCCCGGCCTCGTCGAGGGCGCGGCCGGGAGCCGGCGTGAGATCGCGCGGCTCGCCGTCGGGCCCGGCGAGGGCGAACAGGCGGGTCTCGTCCGGGCCGAGGTCGTGGTCCCAGTACCGCACGAGCGAGGACGTGTGCAGGACGGCGCCGACCTTCGCGTCCTTGCGTGCCTTGCGGCGCTTGTCATCCGCCTCGCGGTCGGCCGCCGAGGGCAGCACCTCGGTCGCCACTACGACGGTGCCCGCCTCGCGGGCGGTGAGCACCGCTCCGACGGCGCCGGGACGCGCGAGCACCTCGCGCGCCTCACCGGCCGTGGGCAGCAGCCACAGCGAGGCCGGCGTGTCGTCGTCCGTGCCGCGGCGCGACAGGAACAGCAGGTCGCCGGTGTTCGCGAAGGCGGGCGACGAGTCCCCCTTCGCGGGCCGGGTCAGCTGCCGGGCGTCGCGCTCGCCGGCCGGATCGACCTCCCAGAGCGCGCTGACGAACGCGTTCCCGTCCGTGTTGAGCGCCGCGACGGTCGCGACCAGCCGCGCGCCGTCCGGCGAGAGCGCCAGCTCGGTGACCCGGGGCAGGGCGAGGTAGGAGTCGAAGGCGTCGAAGTCCGCCCGGCGGCCATCGGTCATGGCCGCGACGCTACTCACGACGGTCTCACCGCTGCGGCAGCCGCAGTTGCCGGTCGGGATCCGCCGCGGTGCCGGGCCGCTGTCCGTGGCGGGGGTTAGGGTCGATCCATGCCGGTCGACACCCAGTACGAGGACCTGCTGCGGCTCGTCCTGGACACCGGCACGCACAAGGCCGACCGCACCGGCACCGGGACCCGCAGCCTGTTCGCACGGCAGTTGCGCTACGACCTGCGGGCCGGGTTCCCGCTGATCACCACCAAGCGGGTGCACTTCCGCTCCGTCGCGTACGAACTGCTCTGGTTCTTGCG
>SCQZ01000163.1 GCA_004299665.1 Jatrophihabitans sp. | reverse complement strand
GTGTCCTTGCTGTCCAGGTCCGAGGAGGCGTTGGCATCGGCCTCACCGATGAACGCGATGAACACCGAGCGCGCCTCGCTGGTGATGTTCGAGTTCTGCGTCGTCGCCAGGACGTTGACCGTGGAGCCGCTGACCTGCGCGCCCTGCCCGACGACCGCTGCGGTGCGGTCGGTGAGGCCCACGGAGGCCGACGCGTGCGACGCGCCGCCCAGGCCGCCGCTCTCGGTGTCGGCCGAGGCGTCGGCGACCTGCGTGCTGGTGGCGATCACCGAGATGTTGCCGCCGGCGGTGATCGACACGTTCGAGCCGTCGACGGGGCCGGTGGTGGTGCCGTCGATCGCGTCACTGCCACTGCCGATGAGGGCCGATGTGGCGTTTCCGAGCGTGTTGCTGCAGGTCGGGTGGTCGGAGTCGACCTTGCAGTTGTGGATGGACGACTCCACGCTGGTGCCGCTGATGACGCCGCCCGACCCGTTGCTCACGGACGCGGTGGTGTGGATGCTCGTGGTGGCGGTGATCGAGACGTCCTGCCCGGCGTTGATCGACTTCGCCTCGTCGAAGGCCTTCGCCAGCGGATCGATCGTCACGTCCGCCGTCTGGACGGTGATCGAGACGCCGCCGCCGCTGCCGCCGCGGGCCGAGGCCGCGGTCACGCCGTTGCCCGGTGGCGGGGAGGCCGCGCGCAGTGACGAGCCGTCGGCGGCCAGCAGCTTCTGCGTCGTGCCGGACATGGCCCCGGTGATCTTGACGTAGACCTGCTGCCCGCCGGTGGCGGCCTGCAGGGTGGCTCCGGCCAGGAACAGCTGCTGGTTGCCCTGCCAGTCCCCGTAGACCAGGTCGGTGTGCAGGCCGATGTCCGTGCTGCCGCCGACGGCGCGCAGCGTGATGCTGCTGCCGTCGACACGGTGCACCTGGTAGGTGTAGCCGTCCGTCGGGCCGATGCCGTCGGGCGCGATCGCGTGGACGGTCGCGTCGTTGCTCGGCCGGGTGATCTGGATGACGCTGACATTGATCGGGCTGCTGCTTCCGTCGACGCAGCTGTTGTCGTAGCTGTACCCGACCGCGTGGCAGTAGCTGTCGGCGAGCTGGATCGTGAACGCGCCGGTCACGTGCACGTAGTAGGTGCCGCCGTTGCTCAGGTTCCCGACCTGGTCGGTCGCGTCGCTGGTGCGGTACACGATCCGCTGGCCGTTGGTCAGGCCGTGCCCGCCGATGACCGGGTTCTGCCCGGGGGTGATCACGTAGGCCAGGTAGATGTTCCAGGCCGTGCTGTTGTCACCGGTGACCTTGCCGCTGCCGTCGACGTTCACGTCGATCGCGCCCCGCGCGAATGTCAGGGCCGGAGCCGAGCGGTAGGTGACCAGCGACGTGTCGCCCAGGGTGGAGTCGCTGATCTGGTTTCCGGACACCGAGCCGGTACCGAAGCTGACGACGGCGGCCGTGGCGGCGGCGTAGGTCGGGTACAGCTCGATCGTGTAGTCGTCGATGACGCGGACGTACAGCGTGCTGCCGTCGCCGAAGCCGCTGCTGATCGAGGTGCCGCCGGTGGCGACCCGGTAGATCACCGCGTCACCGGTGGTGAGGTGGTGCGGCGCGGCGAACCGGACCATCGCGCGGTTCGCGTCGACACCGCTCACGCCGCGCGACAGGCTGGTCGCGTCGACGGCCGCGCCGCTGAACGTGGAGCCGAACCGGAGGGTGTCCTGGTCGACGACGAGCACCGAGTAGATGTGCTGGTCGTGCAGGCCGGGGATCACGGGGTTGCCGTTGGCGTTGTACAGGACCTGATCGCCGCTGTTCAGGCCGTGGCTCGGGAATGTGATCGTGTCGCCGCAGTTGGGCCCGCAGTCGGCGTTTGCGGCGGCGATGTAGTCGTTGAGCGGGGTGCCCTTGGGCTCGGCGTTGGACTCGGCGTCGACCTTGACGCTGCCGCCGGTGATCACGGTGGTGCCCGAGTCCAGGTAGGCGTGCACCTTCGGGGTCGAGGTCGCGTACGCGGCGGGCAGCCCGGCGCTGATCAGGCCGCCGCCGGCGTTCGTCGCGGTGCCCACGGCCTCGGCCGCGTGCGAGACGGCGTCGATGTTCAGGTCGGCGCCCGCGATGTCGGCCAGGACCACGTGGACGTTCTTGCCCAGGTAGGCGTCCACCGTCGGGTTCGCCGTCGCGTTGCCCTTGCTGAAGCCGGCGCTCACGGCGCCGCCGGTGACGACCTGCGCCGACGCCACCGCGACGGCGCGGTCGTCGGACCTCACGGTCAGGTTCGCGGGGCGACCCGCCGTGGTGCCCACGACGGCGCCGTCGCCGACGTAGGCGGCGACCGTGCCGCCGACGTGCGAGTCGGCCTCGATGCCGGCACCGCCCAGGAGCAGGCCACCCGCCCCGCCGGTCGCGCCGGAGGTGGACAGCGCGCTGCGCCCGGCCTGGACGGTGATCGCGGTGCCACCGCTGTGGATGTTCGCCGAACCTGCCAGGTAGGCAGTGTCGGTCCCGTCGATGACGCCGCCGCCGGAGACCGCGTCGATGGAGAGGCCGAATGAGATCGAGACCACGAACAGGCTGGACTTCATGCCGTCGCCGGCGTCGGTCTTGACCGTCAGGGTGTTGGCCGCGGCGAGCTCGCCACCGAAGGACGCGCTGCTGCCGCCGTGATCCTCGGCGTCCGAGCCGACCACGCCGACGGACAGCCCGCCACTCGCGCTGAGGCTGCCGGTCTGCGTGGTGATGGTGTTCGTCTTCTGCGCGCTCACCAGCACGTCGCCGCCGGTGACCGTGACTGCGGAGTTGCCGTTGACCGACGCGTTCACGCCGGCGTCACCGGTGATCGTCGCCTGGGACACGTCGGCCGCAACGCCGGCGAGACCCCCGACCGAGACGAGGATCGCCGTCGTGGTCGCGGTGTTGCCGCCGGTCGACTTCACGGACAGCCCGGTCGCGGTGACGTCGCCGTCGACGGAGGCGTTGGTCGCGCCGGCCACCGCCGAGTTCGGCACGTTCACCGAGACGCCGAACAGCCCGCCACCGGAGCCCATCTGCGTGTTGGTGAGCGCGGTGTTCGCCGAGTTGGCGGCGAAGGTGACGGCCCCGCTGCTGGAGATCGTCTGGGTGTTCCCGGCGTCGACGGACAGCGCCTCGGTCTTGGCCGCCTTGTCGATCTCGGCGTCCGAGATGCTCACCGCGATCCCGCCGAGCCCACCGGCCGAGATCACCAGCAACTGCGTCTCGGCGTGGTTGACGCTCGTCGCCCCGACGTCGACCGAGCCGCTGCCCGTGATCGTGCCGTCGAGCTCGGAACGCACCGCACCACCGAGCGTCGCGACGGCGGCGAAGATTGAGGCGGAGGCGAACAGCGCGGCGGACAGGTTCTTGCCGGTGGCCAGGGCCTCGTTGCGGTCCCCGGTGGTGGTCTCGGCGGTGACCTGGACCGCGCCGGTCGCGCGGATCGACGCGCCGGAGGAGACCGTGGCCTGGATGTCCGCCCCGTCGGTGACGGTGGCGACCGCGACGCCGACGCTGAGGCCGAGGCCGGAGATGTTGAGGATGTCGACCTCGGCGTCGGCCTTCTTGACGCCGTTCGCGTCGACGGTCGTCGTGCTCGAACCGCCGACGGTGCCGCTCAGCGTGGCGGTGGTGTGGCCGCTGACCATGGCGATCGGGATCATGGCGGCGATCGCCGCGGCGCCGATGACCGCGCCGGGGGTGTACGCCGAGGCCGTGTCGGACGCGCTGGACTGGACCTCGACCGCGCCGCTGGTGCTGACACTGCCGCCGAGCTCGGCCTCGGTGTTGCGCCCCTGGTAGGCGACGACCAGGGTGAAGCCGACCGACACCCCGCCGCCGACGGCGATGTTCACCGCGACGGGTGCCAGTTGGGACCGCGTCCCGGTGGCTGTCACGGTGACACCGGTACCGCCGATCGGGACGGTGCCGTGCGCGAACGACGCCGCGCGGGTCGTCCCCGTGTAGCTGACGTAGGACACGATGCCGGACAGCGCGAGGCCCGCGCCGGCGACGACCCCGACGGAGAGCACGGTCGTCGTGAGGTTGTCCGTGGCGTTGACGTTGATGCCACCGATCGCGCCGCCGTCCCCGATCGCGACGTTGCCGATCAGGGCCTTCGTGTCACCGCTGACCTGGATCACCGAGACCGCTGCGCCCGCACCTGCGGCGGCCAGGGTGATGCCGATCGCGAAGGCCGACAGCGTCCGGTTCGCCAGTGCCGTGACGTCGATCTTGGTGCCGGCCGTCGGGACCGATGCGGTGTCGTCGATGTGCGCGGCCTGCTGGCTGCTGTCGGTCAGCACGACCACCTGGGCGCCGATCGCGACCCCACCGGCCGTACCCGCCACGCCGATGTCGGTGACGTTCTCGTCGTACTCGGCGTGCACGCCCACCGTTCCGGCCGCGCTCACCGAGGCGCCGCCATAGATGCCCGCGTCGGTGTTGCCGCCGATGGTCATGATCGTGATGCCGGCGCCGAAGGCCCCCGCGCCGCCCGCCACCGCACCGGCGAGGGCGAACACGTCCAGGTGCTCGACCGCGCGGACCTGCACGTCGGCCTGCAGCGAGTGGACGCTGCCGCACACGACCGACGCGGTGCCCATCGGCGCGTGCGCCGGGTCGCACTGCACCGGTGCCGGGTTGGTGGCGCTGAACTGGTCCTGGGTGGGCGAGGTCGCGGCGTAGGAGCCGTTCACCGTCGTCGCGGAGCTCGCGCCGTCGTTGGCGACCTGGACCTGGTAGTTGTTGTCGGACAGCACCCAGTCGGCGGTGTCGACGTCCGGCGTCGTGGTGGACGTGAAGTTGCCCTGGGCCTGGTAGTAGTGCCCGTTGTAGCTGACCAGCTGCCCGCCCTTGTATGCGGTCGCGGTGGCGAAGGCCGGCGTGGTCGGCGCGCCGCCGAGGATCGACTTCCAGCCGCCGCCGTTGCCGGCCGCCACCGTGTCGGCCTGCGACTGGCCGTCGCTGCCCGACCCGGACGTGGAGTTCTGCGGGTTGTCGACCTTCCAGTCCGAGCGCGAGATGTCGGGCCGCTTGTTGGTGTTGTTGTCCTTGGCGATGTAGGTCGTCGAGTTGTAGGTGACGACGTCGCCGGACTGGTAGTTAGCGCCGCTGTTCCAGCCCTGCCGGTTCGGACCGTGGTCGTCCGTCGAGTAGGTCGCGTTCGGGGCCGTGCCCACGGACCAGACCGACACGGCACCGGCGACACCGACGAAGCCGCCGCCGACGCTCACCGCGTAGGTGCGGACGTGCTTGCTGGACAGGGCGTCGACCTCGACCGAGCCGTTGGCCCAGATGTCGGTCCCGCTGCCGAGTTGCCCGAGGACGCTGATCTTCGCGACGCCGATGTCGATGCCGCCGGATGCGCCGACGAACCCGCCCGCCGCGCCGCCGGCGAAGGTCAGCGAGTCGAAGACGTCACCGCCGGACACCACGACCCCCTGTCCCGCTGCGACGCCGGACACGATCCCGGACGTGCCGCGGTTGACCGTGGTGCCACCGGCGATGAACGCCTGGGTGTCGACGGTGAAGATGTTGACACCCACGTTTCCGGTCACTCCGACGAACCCGGCGCCGATGCCGGCCACCAGGCCGAACAGCTTCTCCGAGGAGTTCGCCTGGACCGTCAGCCCGGACTCGGTCTTCATGCCCAGCGAGCCGTCGCCCACCGTGCCGTCGTTGACGCCGGACCGCCCGCCGCCGAGCGCCTTGACGATGATCACGTCGTTGCTGCCCAGGTAGGACTGGGTCTCCTTGTTGACCACGGCGACGCCCACGCCGACACCGACGCCCACGTAGCCGGCGGCGATGGAGGCGGTGATGAGGATCAGCTTCGTGGTCGAGGTGGCGAACACGCCGAGGTTGTTGTCGGCCCGGATCGTGTCCGACGTGCCGGTGTAGGCGTGCGTGTACTCGTGGATCACGCTGACGCCGACGGTCCCGGCGACACCGACGGTGCCACCGGCCGCGGCCGCGTTCACCGAGATGACCGAGTCCACCGAGTCCGCGTGCAGTTCGATGTTGTTGCGGGCGTTGACCACCACGTTGTTGCCCAGGTAGGCGTCGTCGTGCAGTTCGACGACCCGGACGGTGGTGGATGCGCCGACACCCGCGGTTCCGGAGATCGCGATCGATGCTGCGATGGCCAGGGTGCGGAAGTTGTTCTCCGCGGACACCAGTAGCGACTGGTTCGGGTCGGCGCCGCTGTCGTTGGCCGAGCAGGCGGTGTCGCCGGGCGCGCAGTTGATGTGGGTGCCGTCGCCTATCGACGCGGTGGTGTGGACGGTGACGACGGCGACCGAGCCGGACAGGCTCACGGCCGCGGTGCCGGCGACGCCGGCCGCGATGCCGATGGAGGCGATGTAGTCGCTGTTGGAGGCCGCGACGGCGACGCCCTGGAAGCCGCTGCGGCTGGGGCCGGTGATGGTCTGCGAGCCGAGGTCGGCGGCGCTGCCGGCGGGCAGGACGCCGGCGGGCACGAAGCTCTGGGAGCGCCCGGCGCCTGTCGAGGAGAAGCTGATGACGTTGACGGTGCCGCCAGCGGAGTCGTCCCCGCCGAGGCTGGTGCCGCCGCCGTTCTTCGGCGAGCTCTGGCAGATGCCGTCCGGGCCCTTGTTGACGCCGACCGCGTCGCAGTAGCTGGCGGCGATCTGGAAGTGGTCCGGGCTCGGGTCAACGACGTAATAGGTGGCCCCGTCGACCAGACCGCCGATCGGGGTGCCGCCGCCGGCGCTGTACACGACCGGGTCGCCGGCCTTCGGCGGCTTCGAGCCGAAGTCGTACGGGAGCACGATGTAGTTGGACGCGACGTCGGTGGCCGCGTTGAAGCGCTTGGTGTTGTCCGCTTTGACCCCGGGGTCGGTGGTCGGGACGAAGCGCTGGTTCTCGCCCATCCGCACGCCGGCGGGCAGCGCCATGGCGCACACGAGGTTCGGGTCGGCGCAGGTCGGGGCGGCCGGGGGCCCGCGGACGCGGTACAGCTGGATCGCCGTGTCGGAGACCGGGATGGCGTAGTAGGTGCCGCCGTCGGTGAGCCCGGTGATCGGCGCCCCGCCGCCGGCGTCGTACACGACCTGTTGGCCCAGCGAGAACCCGTGCCGGTAGCCGAGGTCGATGGTCACGCCGTCGGCGAGCAGGCCCTGCGCGGGCGGCAGGTTCGGCGGCGCGGTCGGCCAGCCGCCCAGGTCGCCGCGGGGGTCGAACCGCGGGTCGATGCCGGTGGTGCCGTACGACCCGGCATTGACCGTGCCGTTGGTGATGTGGCCGGCGATGCCCCGGCCGGTGACAGTGGAGTTCGTTCCGATCGTCGCGCTGGTGGTCTTCGTGACGACCGGGACGGCCACGCCGGCGCCGACGGCAGCGGTGCCTCCGACGGAGATGTTGCCGGCCACGACCGCGAGCGTGAGCGCCTCGTCCGCGGAGACGATGACGTTGCCACCGGCCCGGACCTCGGTGGAGTTGCCGATCGAGGCCGTCGTGGTGACGGTGATGACCGGGATCGCGGCATTCACCGACACCGCCGCGGTGCCGCCGAACGAGCCGCCGACCGAGATCGACTTGATGTCCTCGGACGAGCCGGACTTCACCACGACGTCGCCGTTGGCGTGGACGGTCGCGCTGTCGCCGATGCTCGCGATCGTGGTCTTGTGCAGGTCCTCGACGTCGACACCGACACCGACTCCGGCGGTGCCGCCGACGGCAAGGGCACCCGCGAGCGCGAGCACGGTGGTGGTGTCCGTGGCGTGCACGACGGCGGCCTGCGTCGCGTTGGCGCTGGAGTTGGTGCACGTCAGCCCCGCGCAGTTGATCAGGGCGCCGGTGCCGATCGACGCGGTGGTGTGGTCGGTCAGCACGTCGACGGTCACCGAGCCGCCGACCCCGGCCGAGTCGCCGCCGGCGCCCGCGATCGCCGTGATCAGCAGGTTGACGGTCTGGGTCGCGGTCACCGAGAGCCCGGCGCTGCCGTCGGCCTCGACACTCGCGCCGGCGCCGATCGTCGCCGTCACGGTGCCGTCGCGGACCAGGATCGCCGCCGATGCGCCGACGCCCGCGCCGCCGGTGGAGATCGCGACGTTGCCGGAGATGATGCTCAGCTTGTCCGCGGTGTCGCTGGCGCTGACCGTGACGTTGCCCAGGGAGTGGACGACGGCGTTGGTGTCGATCGTCGCGGCGGTCGAGTGGGTGCCCGGGTTCAGGACGATGACGTTGATGGAGCCCTGGATCGCGGCACTGCCGGTGCTGGCCGAGGCACCCGCCGCGACCTCGAGCATCGATTCGGTCGCCGTCGCCGAGACCGTGATGTCGCCCCCGGCGTTCACGTGGGCGCTGCTGCCGATCCGCGCGCGGACGTCCTTGGAGACGATGTCGACGATGATCGAGCCGCCCACCGACGCGGAGCCGAGGCTCAGCGCCACCGAGCCGGCGATGTTCTTCACCGTGGTGTTGTCCTGCGCCTGCACCGCCACCGTCTGGGTGCCGTCCCCGGTGGTGGTCTGGTTGATCTGGGCGCCGTCGTTGATGTACGCCTCGGTGTCGAAGGAGAACACGTCGACGACGACGGTCAGCGAGACCGCGGCACCGTCACCGCCGGCCGCGCCGCCGACGGCCACCGAGGACAGCGCCGGCAGGTAGCCGTCGACCGCGCTGATGCCGGTCTGCGGGGCCAGCGGGGCGAACGTGTTGGTCGCCGTCACCGCAATCGCGCCGGAGGCCTGTACCGAGGTGACGTTGCCGTGCGTGGTCGCGGAGTCGATGTAGGCCTGCGTCTGGTCGCTGGTGATGATGTTGACCGCGAACGCGCCGCCGATGCCGGCCCCGCTGGTCGCCAGCGCCCCGGTCAGCGCCAGGTTCAGCAGCCGCATGTCGGTCGTCGCGTTGACGGTGACGCCCGCGGTCGAGGTGAGCGTCGCGCCCTGGCCCACCGAGGCGGTCGTGGTCAGGTTCAGCACGTGGATGCCCGCCGAGCCCGCGACGCCGGCGTCCTCCTTGGCCGCCGCGGCCGCGATCGCCCAGATGACGAAGTCGTCGTGCTTGCCGCCGGGTGTGATGGCCTGCACCGAGATCCCGGCGCCGGTCACCGTGGCGGTGGTGCCGATCTCCGCCGCGTTGGACATCGTCTGGACGTCGAGCGAGACGGCGGCGCCGATGCTGGTGTCGTTGGACAGGTCGGCCGCGATACCGATGGCCTTCGTGGTGGCCGTCGACAGGTTCGAGGCGGTGACCTCGACGTCGCCGCTGTTGGCGTGGACGGTCACGCCGGAGCCGATGCCCGCGGAGTTGGTGGTGTCGATCCAGTTCACCGCGATCGCGGCGGCGATGCCGGTTCCGCCGCCCTTGCCGCCGGACGAGCCCGAGGAGCTGCTGTTCGCGCTCTGCGCCTGGCTGTTGGAGTTCGGCGTGGTCGCCCCGCCCGTCCCGCTGGAGCCGGTCGGGCTGCCGGTGACCTCCTGGTTGGTCTTGCTGTCGGCCGTGCTGTCGGAGTTCTTGCCCTCGCTCTTGCTGTTGTCCTGGGTGCCCTTCGCGGTGGCCTTGGCCGACGCGGTGTCCGACACCTCGCTGGTGGCCGAGATCGCGAACGAGGCGGCGGTGACGGACTGGTCGACGGCGGCCGTGGTCTGCCAGTCGAGTACCACGTTGAGCGCCACGACGGCACCGATGGCGACGTCGCCGCTGGCCGCCTCCCCGTCACCCTGGGCGGAGTACTCCGAGGTGTGCTCGGCCGACACGGTGACCGCCCCGGTCGCGGTCAGTGCCGAGGTCGACGGGGTGCTGCCCAGGCGCGCGATCACGTGGTCGTGGTTGGAGATCGTGAGCGCGACGGCAGGCGTGATCGCGGGATCCTTGCTGCCGGACTCGGTACCCGCCTCGACCTCGGTCTCGACCTGGCGGAAGCCGACGGCCTCGATGACGATGTTCGCGCCGCCGGACAGCGTCGCGCCGTCCTCCACCTCGGACCGGACCCGGTTGGCGGTGCTGTCGAACATGAAGTTCATCGCGACCGACGCGCCGACGCCGACCGCGTCGCCGACCTCCGCCTTGGCCGTCGCCTTGGACGCGTCGCGCTCGTTACTGCGGCTCTTGAGCGTCAGGTCACCGGTCGTCAGCGTGACGTCGGCGCCGGCCGGGACGACTGCCTCGGTGTTGTTGTAGATCAGGTTCAGCGAGACGGCGCTGGCGATGCCGACCGAACTCGGGTCGCCGGACGCGCCCGCCTCGGCCTGGGCGGTCATCTCGTGCTCGTCGAGCCGGAAGATCTGGTCGGTGGTCGGCGACGCGGGAAGTGCGACCCCGTGCGCGAACGGCCCGGCGATCGTGTTCCAGGCGTGCCCGCTGGAACTGAACCGGTACAGCCCGGCGGCGTGGCCCAGCCCGTCGCCCGCGAGCAGTTCGAAGTAGTCCTTGTCCTTGGGGCCGCCGGTCGGCAGCTTGGCGCCGGAATCCGAGGTGCGGTACTGCCAGGTCGTGCCGTCCCACTGGTACAGGCTGCCCTGCGGGTGCCCGTCCTTGGCCTTGGTCAGGGTGAACCAGTCGTTGGTCGACGGCGAGGCCGGGAAGGTGTCGCCGGACGGCGGGGCGGTGGCGGTGGGGGTCTGCGCGTCCCAGTTGCCGGTGCCGCCGTTGTACTTGTAGACGCCGATGTCGTTGCTGCCGTCCTTGGCGGTCAGGACGAAGTACGCGCCCGCGTACGGGCCGGGCAGTTGCTTGCCACGGTCGATGACGTCCCAGCCGGTGCCGTTCCAGTGCCGCAGCACGGCGTGGTTGTTCGGGTCGGCGATGTCGGTCATGCCGGCCTCGACGTCCAGGCCGGTGGCGACGATCGTCGACGCGCCGACCGAGGCGTGGTTGGTGATGTGCACCGCGTTGACGCCCACGCCGACACCGATGCCCAGGCTGGCCTTGGCGGTCGTGTCGCCCTTGCCGTGCGCGAAGGAGTTGGTGTTGGCGCTGCTGGTGACGGTGAGGACGCCGGTGTCAGAGTTGATCTTCAGGGCGTCGCCGACGTAGGCCAGGCTCTGCGTCGTCACGACGTTGACCGCGAACGCCGCCGCCACCGACAGTGAGGACGAGCCGCTCTTGGACTTGCCGTCGGCTGTCCCGTCCTGCGGCGTCGAACTCTGCCCGCTGTCCTTGCCGGCCGTGTTGTTGGCGCTCTGCGTGGAGTTGGCGTTGGCCAGGTTGTCGTCCGCCTTCTTGTTCGAGTTCTGGCCGCTACCGTCGTCCTTGGAGCCGTTCGCCGCCGCCTCTGCGTCGGAGTTGACGGCGGAGCTGCCCGAGGCCGTGAGCGTGATCGCACCGGTCGCGTGCAGGCTGCGGCTGGTGTGGGCGTCGGCGGTGTGGTTGACGATGGCCAGCGCGAGCGACATGCCGATGCCGGCGGTGCTGCCGACCGTGGTGTCACCCTTGGCGGTCGTCGTGACCGTGCCGGTGAAGGTGGCGCTGGCGCTGAGCTGGCCGCTGGTCTGCACGAGCGGTCCGGCGCCGAAGGCCGCTGTGGACGACTCGTTCGCGATCGATACCGCTACGGACGGGACGATGGTCACTTTTCCGCCCTGGCCGCCGCCGTCGGTCTCGTTCGTCAGCGAGTCGGTGTTCGTGGAGGTGAGCGTGATGTTGCGGGCGCCGGTGACCGGAGGGCCGGTCGCGGGGGTCGCGACCGGGTCGAAGCCGGTGAACACGTCGTTGTTGATCAGGTTGAGCGCGACCGAGGCGCCGATGCCCAGCGTGGCGCCGCCGCTCTGCTCGGCCATCGCCTTGGTGGTGCTGGTGTTCGAGGAGCCGGCCGTCATGGCGATGTCGCCGACACCGGTGATGTACACACCGGGCAGGCCGCCGAGCGGGGCCGCGGTGTTGTCCGCGTGCAGGGCCGCGACGGTCTTCTCGTTGAGCAGGTTCATGGCGAAGGAGCCGGCCAGGCCGAGCGTGCCGTCGGAGCTGCTGGCGCCCGAGGTCGCCGTCGCGGAGATCGCGTTCGTGCCGTCGGGGACGGTGTTCATGGTCGCCGACAGGCCCAGGCCGGTCAGCGCCGTCACGCCGGCCGCCACCCCGATCGATGCCTCGTTCTGGATGTTGACCAGGTTGATCGCGACCGCGGCGCCGACGGTCAGCGACGACCCGGTGCTCGCCGTGCCGGAGGCGACGGTGGTGGCGTGTGTCGTGTTCTTCGTGGTCAGTGCGACCTTGCCGGCGGTCGCTGTCAGCCGCGCGCCGGGTGCCAACTCGGAGGTGGTGGTGGCGTCGACCATGTTGAAGCTGATCGCCGCGGCCACGGTGATCGAGGTGCCGCCGTTGTCGCCGCTCTTGGCAGCCGGCGTCGTGGTGCGGGTGCCGTCACCGCCGTTGGTCGTGGACGTGGTGTTGGCGAAGCCGGCCTGCTGGTCGCCCTTGTTGTTGACGCTCGTCGTGTCGCCGGTGGGGTTGGAACCCGACTGCTGGGCCTTCGCGCCCTTCGAACTCGCCGTCGACTCGGTGTCGGTGCTCGACGAGCCGTCCGCCTCGAAGGTCGCGTCGGTGGCGGTCGTCGCGTTGCGGGCCGTCGAGGAGTCCGCGCGGTGCTTGGCCAGGGTGATCGCGATCGCCACGCCGATCGCCAGGTTCCCGCCGTCGGTCGCTCCGGTCGCGGTCGTCTTCGAGGTGGCCGACTGGTTGGCCAGCGCGTCGATCTTGCCGCCGAAGGACTCGTCGGGTCCGGCAGCGATGCCCGCCGTCGTCGTGATGTTGTCGACGTTGAGGGCGACTCCTGCGGTCAGGACGAGGCTGCTACCGCCGGCCGCACCGGTGGTCGCCGTGGTCTGGCTGTCGCTGGTGCCGGTCGCGCGGAGCACGAGGTCGTGCACGCCGGTGACGGACGCGTCCTTGACGATCCCGGCGTTGGTGGTGTCGTTCACGACGTCGATGGCCACGGAGGCGCCGATGCCGATCGAGTTGCCCGACCCGTCCTTCTTCGACTTGGCGTCGCCGCGATCGCGCAGGTTGGAGGTGCCGGTCAGGTTCGCGTTGGCGTTGATCGTCGGGGTGCCGCGTATCTCTGCCAGCGTGTGCAGGACGACGATGTTGACCGCCACCGAGCCGGCCAGGCTCACCGCGTCGCCACCGGACCCCGCGGCACCGGACTCCGCGGACGCGCCGTACTGCGATTGGCCCGAAGCCGTCGGGGGAACGGCCTCGACCGTCAGCGTCGCGGCGTTGAGTGTCGTGTTGCCCCCGATGTAGGCCTCGGTGGTGAAGGTGCCGACGGTGACGGCGACGCCGACGCCGACGCTGCCCGAACCGCCCGTGCCGTTGGCGTTGCCTCCGGAGGCGTTGGACGTGTCGACGTTCTTCGCTCCGGCGTGGACGGTCTGCGTGCCGGCCGTCGTGGTCACCGTGAGCGAACCTGTCGCCGGCGCGATGTAGGCGTGCGTGCCACCGGACAGGACCACGACGGCCAGCGCCGCGGTGAGCCCGACGCTGCCGTCGGCGGTCTTGGATGCTCCGTTCGCGCGGCTCGGGTCGTTCGCGTCCTTGTCGTTGGCCGACGCGCCAGCGGCGCTGGTGTTGGCGGTGCTCGCCGAGGACGTGTCGCTGTCGGCGTTGACGGCCAGGTTCGCGGCGGTGATCGGCGTCGTGCTGTTCGAGTCGATGTAGGAGTTCGTGTCCTGGTGCACGTAGATGATCGCGATGCCGGCGCCGTTGCTCGCCGCGCTGGCGTCCGCCGTGGCCGCGACGTTCACATGGTTGGCCGCGGCCAGCGTCGCGCTTCCGGTCGCGGACAGCGTCGCGGCTCCGGTGAGTGCGGTGGTGGAGGTGCTGAAGACGGTGACGGTGGCGACGGCCGCGTCCTTCTGCGGGCTGCCGTCCGCTCCGGTGCCGCCCTGGTTCTTCGAAGCGTCGGCGCCCGGGTTGGCCGTGCCGTTCACCGTGGAGGTCGAGGTGAACGTCGCCGCTGCACCGCCGCTGATCTGGGCGCCGCCGTTGACGGTGATCGTGGCCTTGGAGCCGAGGATCAGGTTGTCCGTGTACTTCTCGTTGGCGGTAAACGTCGGCAGCGTCGAGGAGGCGGAAACGGTGATCGCGCCGGTCGCGTGCAGCAGCCCGTCCGTGATCGTCACGCCCGCGGTGTCGCTGACGACGATGCCGTAGAACGAGTCGGGGGTGACGGTGCCGGTGGCGCTGATGGTGACGTTGCCGGCGTGGACGGTCGCCCCGGTCAGGGTGACCTCGGCGTCGGCGCAGTGGGTGGCGACCGTCCCGTGGACCAGGCAGGTCAGCCCGTTGGTGATTCCGCCGGTCACCGTCTGCGACGCGGTGAGGGTCAGGTCGCCGGAGGTCAGGTCCAGGCCGGTGTCCAGCGCGATGGTGCGGGCCGAGATCGTCAGCGTGACGCCGGCGCCGAGGTTGACGGTGCCGGAGACGTCGACGGTCAGGTTGCCGGTGCCCTGGAGGGTCAGCGACGCGGTCGGCGTGACGAAGTCGGTGACCTCGGAGGAACCGGGGCAGCTAATCCGCAGCTCGCCCGCGGTCGGCGAGTTCGCCAGCGTGCAGGTGGCGGTGCTGCTGCCGAGGTCGAACAGCGCCGCTGCCGCGGAGCCGGTGTTCATCGGAGCGATGTTGGTGTAGACGACCGTCGTGGCATCGAGCAGGACGGTGCCCGCGTGCGCGTCCAGCGGCTGTGAGACGACCCGGGTGGCCGTGCCGGCGAAGTCGAGCGTGTTGAACCCCGCGCCGCCGTCGAAGCGGACCGTGATCGCCGGGTTGGCGGTACCGCGGTCGACGATCAGCGTGTCGTCACCCGGCCCGCCCTGAACGTCGATCTCGCTCAGCGCGGCCAGCGGCTGGGTGAGGTTGCCGAAGCTCACCGTGCCGTCCGAGTGGAACGCCAGCGTGCCGGTCCCGTTCAGCGACAGGCTCCACGGTGCCGGAGCGGTCGGTGCCGGGGTGGTCGGTGCCGGGGTGGACGGTGCCGGGGTGGACGGCGCCGGGGTGGTCGGTGCCGGCGTGGTCGGTGCCGGAGTAGACGGTGCCGGGGAGGTCGGTGCCGGAGTGGACGGTGCCGGGGAGGTCGGTGCCGGAGTGGACGGTGCCGGTGCGGTCGGCGCCAGCGCGGCGAGGAGGGCGGCATCGACCGGGTAGCTTTCGCCGGGCGCGAGCGTCGCGGTCATCACGGTGCCCGGCGTGTGCTGCAGGCCGAGCACGTGCCCGAGTTCGTGGCGCACCACCGTCAGCAGGTCCATGTGTGCCGCAGCGGGATCGGTCGGGAACGTGACGTCCCATCCCCAGCCGGCCGCGAGGGCGTCGATGACGACGGCTCCGGAGCCCTCACTGCCGAGCCAGCCCGCCGCGAGGTTCCCGACGCTCGCCGTGAAGCCGGTGAAGTCTGCCTGCGGATCGACGGCGAGCCACTCGGACTTCGCCTGCGCGACCGCGGCGTCCAGTTGTGCCTGGGTCAGTACCGCCGTCGCCGCCACCGGAGTCGCCGGAAGCGTGGCGGCCATGATCGGCGTCGTGGAACTCGGGGCGGGGCTGGGTGCCGGACTCGGGGTGGCCGTCGCCGCGTTGGGCGCCGTGCCCGAGGTGCACGTCACCGAGTTGCCGTCGGCCGACCGGACGCACGTCATGTGCGAGGTCGCCGGGCCGGGAGTCACGGCAGCGGGGGTCGCGGCGTTGGTGGCGACCGGGGCGGGGTTCGGCACGGGTGGCGGCCGGGGCGCCCGCAGCGCGGCGAGGTACCGCGCCCGCGCGGCTGCCCGTTGTGCCGACGCCCGGGCGGCCGCGATCGCGGCTGCCAGTGCCGCCGCGCGTTCGGCCCGCTGTGCCGCCAGCGCCTGTGCCTGCCGTGCCAGGTACGCCTGCCGGGCGGTGTTGAACGCGGCGAGGTCGGCGGCGGTGGTCCGGGCGCGGGCGTCCACCGCGGCCTTCAGCGTCAGGGCGCCGTTGCGCGGCATCCAGACCGCCGCGGGGCCCACCCCGACGCCGGTCCCGGCCGGCCGCACGGCGGCGCCCGACGGCGGCGCCACCATGACGAACAGCGTCGCGATCGTCGCGCACAGGGCGATCGAGCGCGACCGTCGCGCTGCTCTCGCGAGCCGTGCGCCGGCCCCGGGGTTCCTCCCACGGCGTCGTGGCCACGGCACGTCGAGGCGCCTCATATCAGGTGCTCGGCGTCCTTGCGACACGGACGGGTCCGCGCGTCGAGGGCGCAACCTCGACACCACCAACCCGCCGCGCGTGCGGTCATCGGTCCCCTCCGTCAGCGGATCCGCGACCCTCCACGGGCGCGTCGCCTCGCTGATAAGCAGCCGTCCTACCCGCGGCCGTTCCGCGATGTCAACGCCCGCACCCTTCTCGCTGGCACGGAATGGACGGGTCGGCCGGACGCCGGTGTCAGCCTCCCGGCCGTGCCGGCGAGGTCTTCGCGGTCACTGCGCGCGGCGCAGGCCGATCAGTTGCCCGCTGATACGGGTACGTTGCAGCGCCTGGGTTACCGACCTCGGCAGCCGCGGCGGGAGCTCGACGGTGCTGTGGTCGACGCGGATGTCGATCTTCCCGATCTGGCCGCGATCGAGGCCTCCCTCGTTGAGCAGCGCGCCGACGATCTGGCTCGGATTGACCTTCTGACGGCGCCCGACGTCGATGCGGTAGCGCGCGTATTCACGGTCCCTTCCCGGCGGGCGTGGCGCGCCGGACGCTCCCGCCCCCTGCGGCCGCTCCCCCGCCCCGCGGGCCGGCCGCTCCTTCCTCGACGGACGCGCCGACCCAGCCGTCGCCCGCGCGTCGACATCCGGTGAGAGCAGGAACTGACCGTCCTGGTGCGTCATGACCCCGAGCGCGGCGGCGATGTCGGCGAGCGGCACGTCGTGCTCGCGCGCGTAGTCGAGGACCAGCCCCTTGAACAGGCTCTGGCTCGGCGCGCCGAGGGCGGTGGTGATGGCGTCGTGGAACTTCGCCACCCGCTGCGCGTTGACGTCGGCCGCGGTCGGCAACGCCATCTCCGTCAGGCGTTGGCGCGTGGTCTTCTCGATCGCTTCGAGCAGTCGCTGCTCGCGCGGGGTCACGAAGAGCACCGCCTCGCCGCTGCGTCCGGCCCGGCCGGTGCGGCCGACGCGGTGCACGTAGGACTCGACGTCGGTGGGGATGTCGTAGTTGACGACGTGGCTGACCCGGTCGACGTCCAGGCCCCGGGCGGCGACATCGGTGGCGACCACGAGGTCGAGCGATCCGTCGCGCAGGTGGGCGACGACGCGCTCGCGCTGTACCTGGCTGAGATCCCCGCTGATGGCCTGCGCCGCGAAGCCGCGGCTGCGCAGGCGCGCCGCCACGTCCTCGGTCGCGGCCTTGGTGCGGACGAAGACGATCATCGCCTCGAAGGGCTCGACCTCCAGGATGCGCGTCAGCGCCTCCATCTTCTGGGCGCCGGTCACGAGCAGGAACCGCTGGCGCGTCGTCGCGACGGTGGCGGTCTTCGTCTTGATCGTCACCTTGACCGGGTCGCGCAGGTAGCGGCGCGAGATCTTCTTGATGGCCGCCGGCATGGTCGCCGAGAACAGCGCCGTCCGGCGCTGCGCCGGGGCGTCGGACAGGATGCGTTCGACCTCCTCCTGGAAGCCCATGCGCAGCATCTCGTCGGCCTCGTCGAGGACCACGTAGCGCAGGTTCGCCAGGTCCAGGGCGCGGTTCTCCAGGTGGTCGATCACGCGTCCGGGCGTGCCGACGACGACCTGGGCACCGCGCCGCAGCCCGGCCAGTTGCGGCCCGTACGGCGCTCCGCCGTAGATCGGCAGCACCTGCACACCGCGAAGGTGCGCGGCGTAGGTGCCGAACGCCTCGGCCACCTGCAGGACGAGTTCACGCGTCGGCGCGAGCACCAGCGCCTGGGGTGCGTGCAACGCCACGTCGATCCGGCTCAGGATGGGCAGCGCGAAGGCCGCCGTCTTGCCCGTCCCGGTCTGAGCGAGCCCGACGACGTCCGAGCCCGCCAGCAGGAGCGGGATCGTGCGGGCCTGGATCGGGGAGGGCACCTCGTAGCCGACGTCACCCAGCGCCCGGAGCACCTTCGCGCTCAGGCCGAGCGTGTCGAAGCCGGGCAACTGCTCTCGATCGGTCACACCTGAGCGTAGCGACCGGACCTCGTCCGGCCGGCTGCCCGACCGGCCGCGACCGCGGCGTGCGGTGGTTAGGGTGGCCGACGTGGAGACGATCGACGAGGGGCAGTTGCTGGGCGGCTTCGCCGCCGGTTGCGGGCTGCGGGTCACCAGTGCGGACGGCGACCGCGTGGTCGTCGAGTGGGACGTGACGCCGGCGCTGCACCAGCCGTACGGCATCACGCACGGTGGCGTGTACTGCACCGCGGTCGAGACCGCCGCGAGCATCGGTGCGGCGCTGTGGTTCGGCGACCGCGGCAAGGTCGTCGGCGTCAGCAACACCACCGACTTCCTGCATGCCGCCCGATCCGGTCACCTGCGCGCGGTCGCCACGCCCGTGCACCGCGGCCGCAGCCAGCAGTTGTGGACGGTGCAGATCAGTGACGAGCAGGACCGGCTGGTCGCGCGCGGACAGGTCCGGCTACAGAACCTGACCTGACGGCCGGCTGCGAGTAGCGGTCGTGGAGCGACCACGATCCGCGGTCGATCAGCCGCTGCGGGCGCGGTTCGGCGCGCGGCCCGGCGGCTGTGCCGGCCGGTCGGTCAGCGGCTTCGCGTACTGCAGCGAGCGCACCTGCGGCTCGGCCTCGGTCAGGCGCACGGGCCGGCCGCAATGGTCGATCCCGACCGGCTCGCCGTCGGTCTCGAACGCCGTGTACGTCACCGTCTCACCGGCGAGCTCGACCTCGATCCGTGCGCCGCGCCACCGCACCCGGAAGCGGAACCGCCGCCAGCCGGGGGCGAGTTGGGGCCGGAAGGACAGCCGGTCGCCGTGGTCGCGCATCCCGCCGAATCCGGCGACGATCGCCAGCCAGGTGCCGGCGAGCGAGGCGATGTGCAGCCCGTCCCGCGCATTGTGCTCGAGGTCGTGCAGGTCCATCAGCGCCGCCTCGGCCGTGTAGTCCAACGCGAGGTCCAACTGCCCCACCTCGGCCGCGAGGACGGCCTGGGTACAGGCCGACAGCGACGAGTCGCGGACCGTCAGCGGCTCGTAGTACGCGAACGCGCGGGCCTTGTCCTCATCACTGAACGCGTCCCCGCACCAGTGCATCGCGAGCAGCAGGTCGGCCTGCTTGATCACCTGCTTGCGGTAGATGTCGAAGTAGGGCGCGTGCAGCATCAGGGGGTAACGCTGCCCGTCCTCGAAGGACCAGCGCTCGCGGGCGGTGTACCCGCGGGCCTGCTCGTGCACCCGTCGGTCCCGGTCGTACGGGACCGCGACACGGTCCGCGGCGCCCTCCCACGCGGCGATCTCGGCCTCGGTCACCCCGAGCACCTCCGCCTCGACCGGCCACCGCCGGGCCGAGCGGGCGGCAGCGGCGAGGTTCCGCGCCGCCATCAGGTTCGTGTAGACGTTGTCGTCGCAGATCGCGCTGTACTCGTCCGGCCCGGTGACGCCGTCGAGATGCCAGCACCCGTCCTGGCCGACGTAGCCGAGGGAGATCCACAGCCGGGCCGTCTCGAGGAGGATCGGCAGCGCGATGTCACGGTCGAAGTCGCGGTCATGGGTCCAGCGCAGGTAGCGTTCGCACGCCTCGGCGATGTCCGCGTTGACGTGCATCGCCGCGGTCCCCGCCGGCCAGTACCCGGAACACTCCTGCCCGCGGATGGTGCGCCACGGGAAACAGGCGCCGCGCAGGTTGAGCGTCGCCGCCCGCTCCCGGGCGAGGTCCAGGGTGGAGTGCCGCCACATCAGCGCGTCCGCCGCCGCGTGCGGCGCGGTCGCCGTGAGGACGGGGAGCACGAACATCTCGGTGTCCCAGAACGCGTGGCCGTCGTAGCCCGGCCCGGTCAGCCCCTTCGCCGGGATGGCACGCCGCTCGGCGCGCGCGCCGGCCTGGAAGGTGTGGAACAGGCCGAACCGCACGGCCTGTTGCAGCGAGTCGTCCCCCTCGATCTCGACATCGGCACCCTGCCAGAAGACGTCCAGTGCCGCCTTCTGGTCCGCGACGAGCTGCTCCCATCCGGTGCGGACGGCCGCGACGACGGCAGCCTCGACCTGGTCGCGCAACGCCGGCACCGTCCGCCGGCCCGACCACCCGTACCCGACGATCTTGACCAGGTCGAGCCGTTCGCCCGGCTCGAGCATCGCGCCGATCGTCAGCCGTGCCCAGTCCTCGTGCACGGTCATCTCCCGGATCGTGTCGGCGCCGACCACGTGATCCATGGCCGCCGCGACCCGCAGCCCGCTGCGGTCGGTGCGGTGCATCAGCATCGCCTGGGTGCCACGGCCGAACTGCTCCACCGGGTACAGCGGATGCTCGAGCACCGCCGCGACGCGCGGGTCGTTCGACTGGGACGGCATCTCCTCGTTCGCGACGAGTTCGGACTGGGCCACGACCCGCACCGGCACGTCGACGGCCTGCACCGAGTACCGGATCGCGAGGATGCTGCGCTGCGTCAGCGACACCAGTCGCGTGGACCGCACCCGGACGCGCTCCCCCGCCGGTGTCTCCCACAGCAGCGAGCGGCGCAGCACGCCGGCGCGCAGGTCCAGGACGCGCCGGTGCTCGTGCACGCAGCCGTACCGGAGGTCGAGCGGCTCGTCGTCGACAAGCAGCCGGATGAGCTTGCCGTTCGTGACGTTCAGGACGGTCTGGCCGGTCTCCGGGAAGCCGTAGCCCGCCTCCGCGTACGGCAGCGGCCGCACCTCGTAGAACGAGTTGAGATAGGTCCCGGGAATGCCATGGGGATCGCCCTCGTCCAGGTTGCCGCGCACGCCGATGTGCCCGTTGGACAGCGCGAAGATCGACTCCGACTGGGCCAGGGCCTCCAGGTCCAGGTCGTTCTCGCTGACCTGCCAAGGGTCGGCGGGGAAGCGCCGCTCGGGGATCATGCGAGCAGCTCCGCGAGATCGCGGACGACGACGGTCGCGCCGTGCTCCTCGAGCGCCGCGCCGTGCGCGTCGTCGATCCGGTTGACGCCCACCACGGCGCCGAAGCCCCCCGCGGCACCTGCGGCGACGCCGGCGAGCGCGTCCTCGAACACCGCCGCCTGCGGCGGGGGGACGGCGAGCAGCGCGGCGGCGGCGAGGAAGGAGTCCGGCGCCGGCTTGCCGGCGAGGTGACGTTCCCGCAGCGTCACGCCGTCCACCCGCCCCTCGACGAGCCGCGCCAGCCCGGTCACGTCGAGCACCTGTGCGGTGTTCGCGCTGGAGGAGACGACGACGCGGTGCAGGCCGGCCGCACGCGCCGCCTGCAGGTAACGCCGCGAGCCCTCGTACACCCTGACACCGTCGCGCCGGATGCGGGCCAGCAGCAGGTCGTTCTTGCGGTTCCCCACGCCGTACACGGTCATGGCGTCCGGGGCGTCGTCCGCGGACCCGTCCGGCAGGTCGATGCCGCGCGAGCGCAGGAAGTCGCGCACACCGTCCGCGCGCGGCTTGCCGTCGACGAAGTCCGCGTAGTCCTCGGCGGTGAACTCCGCCAGCCCGCGAGCGGCGAGGACCGGGTCGAAGGTGTCCTTCCACGCGGCGCGATGCACCGACGCGGTGTCGGTGAGCACGCCGTCCAGGTCGAACAGGCAGGCCGTGACGGAATCGGGCAGACCGAGCATGTCCCCCACCCTTCCCAGCCGTCCCGAACGGCGCAACACCGTCGGTTCGGCGCCCAGCAGGACGCAGTAGGGTCGAGGAGACCAGACCAAGGGGAGCAGAAGACATGTCGAACCAGCAGCCTGTCGTACTCACCGCGAGCGGACACGATCCGCTCGAACTCCCGGTCCGCGGCGCGAGCGACGGTGCGAGCGGCGCGGACATCAGCAAGCTCCTGTCCAGCACCGGCCTGGTAACCTACGACCCCGGCTTCGCCAACACCGCCTCCTGCGCGTCGGCCATCACCTACATCGACGGTGACGCCGGCATCCTGCGCTACCGGGGCTACCCGATCGAGCAGGTCGCCGAGCAGTCGAGCTTCCTGGAGACCAGCTACCTGTTGATCTACGGCGAATTGCCGAACGCGGACGAGCTCGCCGAGTTCGAGGGCAAGATCCGCCGTCACACCCTGCTGCACGAGGACCTCAAGCGGTTCTTCGAGGGATTCCCGCCGGACGCCCACCCGATGCCCGTGCTGTCCTCGGCCGTGTCCGCGCTGTCGACCTTCTACCAGGACTCGCTCGACCCGTTCAACCCCGACCACGTCGAGCTGTCGACGGTGCGGCTGCTGGCCAAGCTGCCGACGATCGCCGCATATGCCTACAAGAAGTCGGTGGGGCAGCCGTTCCTGTACCCGGACAACTCGCTGGGCCTGGTCGAAAACTTCCTGCGGATGACCTTCGGCTTCCCGGCCGAGCCGTACGAGGCGGACCCGACGGTGGTGCGCGCGCTGGACCTGCTGTTCACCTTGCACGCCGACCACGAGCAGAACTGTTCCACCTCGACCGTCCGGCTGGTGGGCTCGTCGCAGGCCAACCTGTTCGCCTCGGTCTCGGCCGGCATCAACGCGTTGTTCGGGCCGCTGCACGGCGGGGCCAACCAGGCCGTCCTCGAGATGCTCGACACGATCAAGAACGACCACGGCAACGTCCAGGACTTCGTCACGAAGGTCAAGAACAAGCAGGCGGGCGTCAAGCTGATGGGCTTCGGGCACCGCGTCTACAAGAACTACGACCCCCGCGCCAAGATCATCAAGGCGACCGCCGACGAGCTGCTGTCGAAGATGGGCAAGCGCGACGACCTGCTCGACATCGCGATGGAACTCGAGAGCGTCGCGCTGTCCGACGACTACTTCGTCTCGCGCAAGCTGTACCCGAATGTCGACTTCTACACCGGGCTGCTCTACCGGGCGATGGGCTTCCCGACCAAGATGTTCACCGTCCTGTTCGCGATCGGGCGGCTCCCGGGCTGGATCGCCCAGTGGCACGAGATGATCAACGACAAGGAGACGCGGATCGGCAGGCCGCGCCAGCTCTACACCGGCCCCGTCGAGCGGGACTTCGTCCCCATGGAGAAGCGCTAGGCCACCGATGGCCTACTACCAGGTCCGCGGCCCGATCCCGCCCAAGCGCCATACCCAGCACCGGGACTCGTCCGGCCGGCTGCTGTACGAGGAGCTGATGGGTGAGGAGGGGTTCGTCTCGGACTCCTCGCTGCTGTACCACCGGTTCATCCCGTCGGCGCTGGTGGACGTGCGGCGGTGGCAGCTACCGGACACCTCGACCGTCCCGAACGAGCCGCTGCTGCCGCGGCACCTGAGGCTGCACGACCTGTTCGCCGACGGTGCCGCTTCCGAGGTCGATCTGGTGACCGGGCGGCGGCTGGTGCTGGGCAACGACGACGTGCGGCTGTGCTACGTGCTGGGGGCGGCGCCCTCGCCGCTGTACCGCAACGCGATCGGTGACGAGTGCGTGTATGTCGAAGAGGGTTCCGGCGTCGTCGAGACGGTGTTCGGGCCGCTGGCGTTCCGCACCGGCGACTACGTGCTGCTGCCACGGGCCACCACCCACCGGTGGCTGCCCGACGGCCGGGTCCGGGCTTACGCGATCGAGGGCAACTCGCACATCGCCCCGGCGCGCCGCTACCTGTCGCGGTTCGGGCAGTTGCTCGAGCACGCCCCGTTCTGCGAGCGGGACCTGCACGGCCCGGGCGAGCCGCCGCAGCGGGAGGACACCGACGTCGAGGTATACGTCAAGCACCGCGGCTCCGGGCCGTCCGGGATCGCGGGCAGCGTCCACGTGGTGCCGCACCACCCGTTCGACGTGCTCGGCTGGGACGGGTGCCTGTACCCGTACACGTTCAACGTCGAGGACTTCATGCCGATCACCGGCAAGGTGCACCAGCCGCCGCCGGCGCACCAGGTGTTCGAGGGCACGAACTTCGTCGTGTGCAACTTCGTGCCGCGCAAGGTGGACTACCACCCGCTGTCGATCCCGGTGCCGTACTACCACGCCAACGTCGACTCCGACGAGGTGATGTTCTACTGCGGCGGCGACTACGAGGCCCGCAAGGGCTCGGGCATCGGGCTGGGGTCGGTCAGCCTGCACCCCGGCGGGCACTCGCACGGCCCGCAGCCCGATGCGTACGAACGATCCATCGGCGTGGACTTCTTCGACGAACTGGCGGTCATGGTCGACACCTTCCGCCCGCTGCGGCTGGGCGAGGGCGGCCGGGCCTGCGACGACGGCCGCTACGCCTGGTCGTGGTCCGGCCGCGGCCCCGCCGGGGGGTCATGACGGACACGACGGCCCTGTACGCCGCACTGTTCGACGACGCCGCGATGTTCCCGCCGGCGGACCTGAAGATGCCCGCCGCGCTGCGCCAGCACGCGCGCCACCGGTTGGCCTGGTACGCCGACACGGTCGGCCCGTTCGTCTGTAACGCGCGCTGGCTGGACCAGCTCGCCGCCCAGGCGCAGGCGCTGGGGCTGGCGCCGCTGCCGGTGGCCGCGGTGGTGTCCGACGGGATCGGGGAACTCGGCCGGCTGCGCGCCAGGCTCGCGGGGCTGACCCAGGTGAGCCTGCAGGCGCTCGAGGTGCCGCTGAAGAACGCCTCGCTGCCGGCCGCGATGTCCGCCCTCGAGCCGTTCGTCGCCGGGGGCGTGCCGTGCTACCTGGAGGTGCCGGTCGGCGCGGTCGACGACCGGACCGTCCACGACCTCGGCCGCGCCCGGTTGCGGCTGAAGCTGCGCACCGGGGGCACCTCGATCGACGCCTTCTCCTCCGAGGCGCACCTCGCGGTCCCGATCGTCGCCTGCGCCGCCGAGCGGTTGCAGTTCAAGTGCACCGCGGGCCTGCACAACGCGGTGCGGCACCGCGACGAGGCGACCGGGTTCGAGCACCACGGCTTCCTGAACGTCGCCCTCGCAGCCCGGGTGGCCGCCGCGACCGGGAACGCGGCCGCCACGGCCGCAGTGCTCGCCGACACCGACCCGCTGTCCGTCCAGTCGCAGGTGCGGGCCCTGACCGACCGGGACGTGGCCGCCGTCCGTGCGATGTTCTGCTCGTTCGGCACCTGCAGCATCGACGAGCCGATCGCCGACCTGGTGGCGATGGGGCTGGTGACGGCGCGGTGACCCGCTGCTGGCTGAGGCTGGCCGACGACGATCCGTGGGGCCTGGACAACCTGCCGTACGGCGCGGTGCGCACCACCGACGGCCGGCAGGTCGCGGCGGCCCGGATCGGCGAGCAGGTTCTCGACCTGACCGCCCTCGGCGGGTTCGACGCCGTCTTCGCCGCCGGGACGCTGGATGCGTTCCTCGCGGCCGGTCCGCGGGTGTGGCGCGAGGTGCGGGCCGCGCTCACCGCGATGCTGACCGACGGCGCGCAGCGTACTCGCGTCGAACCGCTGCTGCTGCCGTTGGCGCAGGTGAGCCCGGTGTTGCCGTTCACGGTGGCCGACTACGTCGACTTCTACGCCTCCGAGCACCACGCCACCAACGTCGGGCGGATCTTCCGGCCCGACGGCGCGGCGCTGACACCCAACTGGAAGCACCTGCCGATCGGTTACCACGGCCGGTCCGGCACCGTCGTCGTGTCCGGTACCGACGTGGTGCGCCCCGCCGGGCAGGCGCGTGACCCGGACGGCACCGTCCGGTTCGGCCCGTCGCGGCGGCTGGACATCGAGGCCGAGGTCGCCTTCGTCGTGGGGACGCCGTCGCCGCCGAACCGGCCGGTGCCGGTGCGCGCCTTCACCGAGCACGTCTTCGGCCTCGCGCTGCTCAACGACTGGTCCGCCCGCGACATCCAGGCCTGGGAGTACGTGCCGCTCGGGCCGTTCCTCGGCAAGTCGTTCGCCACCTCGCTGGCCGCCTGGATCACGCCGTTGGAGGCACTGTCCGCGGCGTGGGTCGCCCCGCCCCCGCGCGACCCTGCTCCGCTGCCCTACCTGGACGACTCGGACCGACCTTATGGTCTCGACCTCACGTTGACGGTCGAGCTGAACGGCACGGTGATCTCCCGCCCGCCCTTCGCGGCGATGTACTGGACGCCGGCGCAGATGCTGGCCCACATGACGGTGAACGGCGCGCACCTGCGCACCGGCGACCTGTACGCCTCGGGCACCGTGAGCGGCCCCGAGCAGGGCCAGCGGGGCTGCCTGCTCGAACTCACCTGGGCCGGCAGCGAACCGGTCCGCCTCGCGGACGGGTCGCACCGCAGCTTCTTGCAGGACGGCGACGAGGTGGTGCTGACCGCCACCGCGCCCGGGCCGCACGGCCCGATCGCCCTGGGCGAGGTCCGCGGTCGGATCAGTTCATCGCGTTCATGATGTCGTTGGCCCGCGACAGGTAGTAGGCGCCCTGGTCGATCTCGGTGG